>NZ_DASTAT010000056.1 GCF_035712445.1 Oligoflexus sp.
GCTCGGGCGGTACCTGCTCGATATCGCTTTTGTTGCCGATCGTGGTGCGACCATAACCGTGCCACTGATAGGCCGCGTTCATCATCTGTTCGAAGAGAACGCCGGTCGGATCATTTTCACCGCGCTCGAATTCGTTGCGAACCACCGAGAATTCCTTGGCCAATTCCTCGGGCGCGATCTTGCTGTTCACCATGCGATCGGCTTCGAGCGCCAGGGCGAATTCAAGGTTGCCGTTGCCAGCGGGAAGGGTTTCGAAATAATTGGTGCGATCGAAATAGGTCGAGGCGTTGAAGCGCGCGCCGCGATCCTGCAGCTGCTTCCAAATATCCGGCCGCTCCGGAGTGCCCTTGAACAGCATGTGCTCCAAAAGGTGAGCCATGCCCGCTTCACCGTAACCTTCGTGACGCGAACCGACATTGAAGGTCAGGTTAACTGTCACACGAGGCTTGGAGGCATCGGGAAAGAGAACAACCCGCAGACCGTTGGCCAGCTGATATTCCTTCAGGCCTTCGACTTCGGTTACGCTTTTCACACCAGGAACAGTCACAGTCTCCGCCTTGGCAGACGGCTGCTCCGCACTCATGGCGAATTGGCTGGTTAAACCCAGGGCCAACCCAAGAGCAATCTGTTTGATCATCTTTGTTTCCTTTACGGCAGAATAGAGAAAGCATTCTTGCATGAAGCTATAACGCGTCTGTGCGAAGATTTTGATGAGAAAAGTGAAGACACAAATTTTTTTTACGGAAGGAAGGCGAAGACACGCCCGGTCAGCGCGGGTGAATTTCCCCAGACGCGAGGCTGGGAACGGGCTTGTATGCTGGGGTTAAGGTCTCTTGGCCGCGGGCAATGCTTTCCCGCAGAAGCCCCACAAGGAAGGCCAGGATAAAGATGCCGGCACGCAAAATTCTGTGCGAAGTCATGGGCATTTCCTTCTCTGATTCCGAAGTCCCGGGGACTCACGTCCCCAAGGGCTCTTTCGGTAGCGAGAAGGCCGGGCCCAAGGGCAGAAATTGCCCAGGTTCTACGCCTTAAACTTCCTTTTTGAATTTCTCGGGATATTTGTAGTTCAGAAGAACGGCGCCGACCAGAATCGCCACCATCAGAGGCAGGAAAACGCCTTCGGGAATGTGCAGGCCGAGCATCGGCATATGGAAGCTGCCGAGCTTGATCTCGTGGATTTCCAAAAGGACTTTGATACCCGCGATTCCCACCAGGACAAAGGCGGTTTCGATCAAAATCGGGAAGCGTTCGATCAAGCGAATGAAGTAGGATGCGGCCACGCGCATCATCAAAATACCGAGGATCGCGCCCGTGACGAGCACCCATTTTTCCTTCGACACGGCCAGCGCCACAGCCACGGAATCTATGGAAAACATAAGGTCCATCAGCTCGACGGCGAGTATGGTTTTCCATACCGCTTTCCAGCCGGCCCGCTGCACCAAGGGCTGACCCACTTCATCAGGCAGCCTGAATTCATGAGCTTCCTTCACGGGCTGCTCTTTCTCTGTGGCTTTTTTCAAAAACAGTTCGTTAACCGCCAGCCAGACGAGGTAGGCGCCGGCAAGAAATTTAACCCACTCGTGCTCCATCAGGGTCACGCCCACAAACACGATGCCGACCCGCATGATATAGGCACCCCAAATCCCCCAGAGCAGGGCATGGCGGCGGTCTTCGGGGTGTTTCAGGCGGTCACTGACCAGGGCGGCAAGAGCGAGGGCGTTATCGAAACTCAAAAGACCTTCGAGAATGGCCAGCTGAAAGACCATTCCGATGTGCGTAGGGGTAATGCTATCCAAAATTTAATCCTCAAAGTGACGCGGTCAAAGCAGGTCAGAAAAAATTTCTTTAACAATGTAGGCGATCCTCGCTAGGTACGCAATATTAGGCAAGGCTTTCACACATTTTGTCCGCACGAGGACACTCAAAAGGCCGGGAATGCTGGCGGTTTTCATCCAGAATCAGTATATCGTGGGGAACCGTTGTCGCGAAAGGAAACCACATGGCCACTCCTACACCGAGTAAAAAAGTCATTTTGTCCGGCATCCAGCCCACCAACAATCTGCATTTGGGCAACTACCTCGGTGCCGTAAAAAATTGGGTGAAACTTCAGAAGGACTTTCATTGCTACTATATGGCCGTCGACCTGCATGCCTACACCGTGCGGCAGGATCCGGCGCAGCTTCGCGACAACACCTATCAGGCCATTGCCATTTACATCGCAGCAGGCCTGGACCTGGATCACTGCATGCTCTTCGTTCAATCGCACGTGCCGCAGCATTCGCAACTCGCATGGCTCCTCAACTGCAACGGCTACATGGGTGAACTGAGCCGCATGACTCAGTTCAAGGATAAGAGCAGCAAGGCCGGAGCCAACATCCCTGTCGGACTTTTCACCTATCCCCTGCTCATGGCGGCGGATATTCTTCTTTATGATACGCATCTCGTTCCGGTCGGTGATGATCAGAAGCAGCACGTGGAGCTGACCCGCGACGTCGCGCAGCGGATGAACGGGCTTTATGGCGACGATACCTTCGTCGTGCCCGAGCCTTATATCGCGCCTGTTGCGGCCCGCGTCATGGATCTTCTGAATCCGACGAGCAAGATGAGCAAGAGCGCCGTGAATCCGAACGGCAGTATTTTCCTGACCGACACGCCGGCTGAAATCGATAAGAAATTCAAACGCGCGGAAACGGATTCGGGCAAGGACATCGTGCATGATCGGCAGAATAAGCCCGGCGTCAGCAATCTCATCGATATTCAATCGGCCTTGACCGGAGAAACGATCGCCGCGATCGAAGCGCGCTACGTGGGCAAGATGTATGGTCACCTGAAAATGGAGACCGCCGAGATCGTGAAAAAGGAACTGGAGCCGATTCAAAAACGCACCCAGGAGCTTCTGGCCGATAAGTCGGAGCTGGATCGCATTTTGAAGAACGGCGCGGAAAAAGCCATCGCCAAGGCCGAGGTCACGCTGCGTCGCCTGCATGAACGCATCGGCTTCATCATGCCTTGATAGGAACGGGAATGAACATCAGCTTGATAGCGGAGCGTCTGCTCTTCGGCGATCGACTGGAGGATAAACTCCTGCTGCCGGACAGCTGGACGGACGAGGAGCGCGGACCGGGGATCGGAATTCCGGCCAGTCCCGGCCGTCCCGCGGCCCTCGCGTTTGCGCCCAAAGCCGTGCGCGTTCCCTTTCCCGATGCCCGGTCTTTGGATGATGATATGACCCGCGGGATCGTCCTTCATTTCTTTGCCAATCACGAACTGCTCGCCATTGAAATCATGGCCCTGGCCCTTCTGCGTTTCCCCGATGCTCCGGCGGTCTTTCGCCAGGGGCTCATGCAGACGATTGCCGAAGAACAAAGTCATCTCCGTCTTTACCAGGACAGGATGCAGGCGCTCGGTGTGGAATTAGGCGCCGTTCCGGTCAATCAATTTTTTTGGGATTGCCTGAAGACGATGCAGAATCCCCTGGATTTTGTGATCGGGATGAGCCTAACCTTCGAACAGGCCAATCTGGATTTCGCTCGTTATTATCAAAAGGCCTTTGCCCAACTCGGCGATACCGAAACCGCTGCGATCCTGCAGAAGGTTTACGAGGATGAAATCGGTCACGTGAAGCATGGCGTGAGCTGGTTGAATCGCTGGAAGGATCCCGAGGAATCGCAGTGGCAGGCCTATCAGAAGCGTCTGAAGTTGCCTTTAAGTCCAGCCCGGGCCAAAGGTCCTATTTTTGATATCGAAGCGCGTCGGAGGGCCAACTTGAGCGAAGATTTCATGGAACAACTCGATGTCTTTTCGGGCAGCAAAGGCGGCAAGCTTCCGGCGCTGCATTGGTATAACGCTGACTGTGAATTGGAACTCGCGCGGGAAAGCCCGGGTTACAGTCCCAATCAGGGCACGCGCAAGGTCATGGGCGAACTCATGACCTGCATGATGTTTGTCGCGAAGCCCGGGGATGTGGTGCTGGCGAACAGGGCTCCATCCGTGCGCTGGCTCGCGCGCATGCGCGAACTTGGTTTTGATCTTCCCGAATTCTGCGAACAGCCGGAAAGCACGCGCGAGATGCGGCGCATCCTGGAATCCCGACGCTGGGAACGTCTCACGCCCTGGGGCTGGACGCCGCGCAGTCTGGATATGGCGCGCATCCTGGATCCGGGCGGGCAGAAACCCTTGCCCATTGACCTGGCGACCGAAGGTTTTTGGCAGAACCCCTGGATGGAACTCTTCAGAAAGTCCGCGCTGCCGGCTTTAAGACGCGATCTGCGTCAGGAATTATCGGGTGATGATGAATCGCTCTGGGGACCGCAGGAGGCGGATGGGGCTCTCTTACGCGATATGACTGATGTGCTCATGGCCGTCGCGCGGCTGCATGAACAGTTCGGAACGCCCGCGGTGATCAAGAGTCCTTATGGATTTGCCGGATCGGGTATGCTGCGGGCCTATCCCGGCCAGGATTTGAGCGAATCGCAGCTCGGTTGGATTGAACGTCAGCTGAAACTATATGGTGCGGTTCTGATCGAGCCCTGGCTGCAAAGAATCGCGGATATTTCCGTGGTCTGGAGTCCAGACGAGGAGGCTTTGAGCAGCTTCGTCTTCCACACCAATGCCAAGGGCCAATACAAGGGCCATTCCCTGCAGCCCGTGTCCTATGCGCTGGAGCCCGAGCTGCGCACGATGATGTTCGCAGCGAAGCAGGGCCAGGAAGCCGCTTATGAAAGGCTTTTGGAGGTGGCCGGTCTTGTTCGGAGCAAACTGCAGGAGCGTGGCTATCGCTATGCGGCCGGCATTGACACCATGCTTTACCGCTGGCGCGATCGCGTTTATCTGCGGGTCCTGGGTGAAGTGAACTGCCGCATGACTATGGGTCATATTGCGCGGGGTCTGCGGCGACGCGTGAATTCCTATCAACCGAGTCTCTGGCAAACCATCACGGCCCTCGAAGCGCAAAGCAAGGGCTGGGCAAAGCTGACTGATTTGGCCGAGGCTCTGCAGAGTCAGCATCCGATCCAAACCAAGCAAAACGCGGTGGAAAAAGGCATTTTCTTCACCAATGATCCCTATCAAAGCCAGTACGTGCTCGGGGTTGTGGCTGTAGGCGCCGAGGCGATTTCCGCCTGCGAAGGCATGGGCGCTCTGTCGGCTTCTCCCTCGGTTTTGAACGACCTGACGTAAAAATATGATGGACCAGGGCCGGGTCCAGGCGGCAAACTGATGGTCGACTCAGTTGGCATTACGATAGGGAGCAGACAGGTGTTGAATCGCAAGTCGGTAGCGGATGGGTATCCCGAGCAGGATCACGGTGAAGATGGACTTCTTTTGGTGCTGACCAGTCCAGGCAGTCCCGTGAGCGCGTGGATTGATGAGCTTAAAAAACAGGCGATCCCCACCCTGCAGCGCGAGATTCACTATGCGAAACTGCATATGGGATTCAAAGATCCGCGTCGACCCTATGCCGTCGTTGAATGGACAGAAGCCGGCCGTCATACCCTGGAGCGCCGCTGGATCCTTTCGCAGTTCTATCGGACCCTCCGTCAGCAGCTGCGGGTGAAAAAACTTTGCGTGTTCCTTGCGGCTTCCGCGGAACCCGCGCAGGAACTCATGATGGCGGAAGACGCATTCCTGGCTTCGATGCAGCCCAATGATCAGGGCAACGACTGGGCGCGGGTCGATATCGTGACGGCCAACTCCGAAAAACTGCAGAAAAGCGATCCCTATAACGCCATCCGCTGGGAGGCGATGCAGGGTTATCGCAAATGGATCAACGAAAATCCGGATGAACTGACCTCGATTGAAATCGGTAATCGCCTGCGGAAGTTTGCCGGCGAAAACGGCTGCGAATTTCGGGAAATGGGCCTGGAAGAGCTGCGGCGTGAAGGTTTGAACCTTCTTTTGGCCGTGGGTCAGGGCGCCCAGCGTTCCCCCTCGCGGCTTTATATCGTCTCGCATCAGGCCAATAAACCGGGAAAACCTTTGATGCTGATCGGCAAGGGCATCACCTTTGATACGGGTGGCATCAACCTGAAGTCCTTCGACAGTCACGTCAACGCCATGAAAAATGATATGGGCGGCGCGGCGCTGACCGCGCATCTTTTCCAGGCGCTGGTGAAAGCCGGTTATGAAGGCCCGCTCGTGCTTGTGATTCCATCCTGTGAAAATTCCATAGACGCCAATGCGATGAAGCCGGGTGTTGTCGTGAAAAGTCACAAGGGATTGGACGTCTTCATCGAGCATACCGATGCCGAGGGCCGTTTGATCCTTGCCGATGCCATGAGCTATGCGCATAGTCTTTATCAACCGGGTTTAACGCTGATGGCCGCAACGCTGACCACGGCTTCGCTGCGCCAGTATTCGAATTATTTCACGGGCGTTCACTTCGCATCGGATGAGCTGCAAAACCTTCTGCATGAACGCGGAAAAAAATGGGGTGAACGCTTCAGCTGCTGGGAGGAATTTTTACCCTTCAAGACGGCGAATACCACAAAGGCTGCGGACCTGACCAACCTCGGCCGCCTGCCTTCGCATGCGAATATCGGCGGTGGCTCCAGCGTGGCGGCGCATTTTCTAAAGGAATTCGCCAGTCATCCTTTGGTCCATATGGATATCTTCTCAAGCTGCTGGAACTGGAGCGGGGATTATCCGGGGGTGGCCTTCGGCGCGACCGGAGCTCCTTTCAATACCCTCTTTGATATACTCAGACACCATGGACAGCAGCTGGCGGCGGGCGCATGAACGAGGCCAATCCCTCGCGTTTTGCATGGTTGAAATCTATGAAATGGACCTGGCGGCGTGGGCTGCTGGGTCTGATCGCAGCTGTTTTCCTGTTTGAAGTCATTGGCCTCATCGTCATCTGGCCCGACTGGGACGCCTTGCGTCAGGGCAAAGTGCCGGAATCCGCCTTGATTGAAGATTATAAGGAAAAGCGGGCCGAGAACCCAAAGCTGCCGCGCCTGCAGTGGACGCCGCTGCAGAAACCTTTGCCGAACCGCATTAAAAAGGCTTTCATCCTGTCGGAAGACAGCCGTTTTTACGAGCATAACGGAGTTGATTTCCAGGCGATCCAGGATGCGATGGAATACAACTGGAAGCATAAAAAGATTCTGCTGGGCGCCAGCACGATTTCCCAGCAGACGGCGAAGAACATGTTTCTTAGCCTTTCGCGGAATCCCTTGCGCAAATTCCATGAACTCTTTCTCACCTGGCTTTTGGAATACAAGCTGAGCAAGGCGGAAATCCTTCACGTTTATTTGAATGTGGCGGAATTCGGTCTGGGCATTTATGGAATCGAAGCCGCGGCTCGTTACTATTACCACACGAGCGCCTATAATCTTTCAACAGCGCAGGCGGCGGAGCTGGCCGCGAGTCTGCCGAGTCCGAAGAAACACAACCCGCGGACCCGGACGCGATTTTTTACGAAGCATGTGGCGCGACTTTCGCGCACGCTGCAGATCGCCGATCAGTATGCGGCGCAGCAGGGACAGAAACCGGCGGCGGAATCCGGCGCTCTCGTTTCGGATGAGCTCGCGAAAAAGCTGCAGGAGCTGCGTGAGCTGAATCGCGAAGAGGCCGACCCACCTTCCGAAACGACAGTCGAGGAACCCAAGGCCCTGCTTCCTGATGATGCTGCGGATGATGCCGCTGATGATGAGGTCACAGCCGGGACACCGATTGTGGAAACGCCCAGCGTCACGGAAACACCAACACCCGAACCGACTCCAACGGAGACACCCACTCCCACAGCCACTCCGGATGCTCAGCCGTTGGACGGAGAATTTAACGTCCCACTGGAGTGAGTCATGTCTGGTTATTCGCATCCCTATTGGCTTGAAATACCTGCCCTGAAGGGCAGCCTGGATCAACCGCGCGATGCCGAGATCATCGTGATCGGATCCGGCCTGTCCGGCGTCAGCACCGTGTATTGGCTGCAGGAAAAGGGTTACACCGATATCCTGCTGGTCGATTACGAAGCGGAGAACGCTGCGAGCTTTCGGAACTGTGGTCACATTCTTTATGGAACAGTGGAATCCATGCAGGCGCTCACAGCTTTGCATGGGGAAGAGATCGCCCGCAAACTCTGGGCCCTTTCCATTGATATCTGCCATGAAGTACGCGACACGATCCTGCGGCATAAGATCGAGGCGCAGTATAAACAGGATGGTTATCTGGTGATTGCCATCGATGAAAGTGAAGAGCGCGAGATCCAGCAGTCGATCGCTCTTTTGAATAAAAATGGCTTCGGCAGCGAGTATGTGAGTCGCGAAAAGCTTGAAAAAATGGGTTTTCGTAACGTTCACGGCGCGCGCTTCGAACCAGGATCGGCCCAGGCGCATCCGACTTTGTTTCGGAATGGTCTTCTGGAAGTCTGCCTGAAACGGGGACTTCGTTATCACTCCGGTGTGAAGGTCACCGCAGTGGATGAAGTGCGGGATCGCGTGCGGCTCACGACAATACCCTGGGGCGATCTTTCCTGCGACGCAGCGGTGATTGCGGCGAATGCCTACTCCCCTTTGCTTTCGGACTTTTTCGCCAAGCATCGTCTCGTCGAGCCTTTCCGGGGGCAGCTGATCACGAGCAAGCCCCTGAAAAACCACAAATTCCCAGTCCGTTATCCGCATAGCTTCGATCACGGCTATGAATATGCGATCATTACTGAGGACAATCGCCTGATGATCGGCGGCTGGCGGAATCGAACGGAAGGCGGTGAAATCGGGATCTATGATATTGGCGTCAATCCGCTTGTCGAGCAGGGCCTCAAGGATTTTGTGGAAACCTATTATGCGCTGAGCGAGGAAGTGGAATGGGAATTCTCCTGGTCCGGGATCATGGCGGCATCCAAGACGGGCTTCCCTTTCATCGGTCCGACCGACAGCCAAAGGATTTTCACCTGCTCGGGATATACCGGCCACGGCTTTTCCTGGGCTCATGGTTCAGCAAAAATACTGGCGGATATCATCAATGGTGATCCCGTTCCCGACATCATCCGCGAGAAGTGTAACCCACGTTACTTTCAATAGAGCGAGGCTTTCATGCAGGACTTCACGAGCATCCCCATCGTGGATCTGGCCCAGGATAAACAGAAGGTGGCGGCTCTTGTGCGCAGGGCCTGCTGCGAAAGCGGGTTCTTCTACATCGTGAACCACGGTGTGGACGCGGCTCTGCAGGAACGCCTGGAGAAATTGAGTCACGCATTCTTTCAAAAAGATGAAGCCTACAAGATGCGGTGGCGCATGGCGCTCGGCGGCAAGGCGTGGCGCGGCTATTTTCCTGTGGGCGGAGAATTGACCTCGGGCAAACCGGATCTGAAAGAGGGGCTTTACCTGGGCACGGAATTGCCCGCCGATCATCCGAAGGTGAAGGCCGCTGTGCCGCTGCACGGGGCCAATCTCTTTCCCGATCTGCCAGGCTTCAAGGACAGCATCCTTTCCTATATGGATGCCGTGACGAATCTCGGTCATCGCCTCATGGAAATCATGGGACTGAGTCTGGGCTTGAGCGCCGATTATTTTCATAAGCATTATACCCAGGATCCTTTGATCCTCTTCCGCATCTTCCATTATCCACCCGATCCCAAACCGCAAAGCACGGAAAGCTGGGGCGTCGGTGAGCATACTGATTATGGACTTCTCACGATCCTGAAGCAGGATGATTGCGGCGGCCTGCAGGTCAAATCCCGTTCACACTGGGTGGATGCGCCTCCTGTGAAGGATTCTTTTGTCTGTAATATCGGGGATATGCTCGATCGCATGACGGGCGGACTTTATAAGTCCACGCCGCATCGCGTGAAAAATGTTTCGGGACGGAATCGCTATTCCTATCCGCTTTTTTTCGATCCGGGTTTTGACACGGAAGTCAAAGCGCTGCCGCTCGCCAAGGTGGAGCAGGACGATCGCGAGGAACGCTGGGATAAAGCCAGCGTGCATGCGTTCCAGGGCACCTATGGGGATTATGTGCTGAGTAAGGTGTCGAAAGTTTTTCCGGACTTGAAGCAGGATGTGCTGGAAAAGAAACCCTAGGAACTCCCAATCCAACCGTATTCCATCAATTTCCTGATGGATCGCATAAGAACTATTGTAAAATGAGCGCAGACTTCAAAAAATCCCCCCCATGAGGAGAATGAGCGTGCGCCTCTATCTTGCCTGTGTGTTCTATGCGGTCCTGGGCATATCGTGCAAAACGATTCACAAGAATCCGAGTCGGCTCAAGGTCATTCAAGGCACGCCTGAAGCCGGCGTCAGCGGAATTCTTGATAAGGCGCCTCTTCTGATTGAGCCGGGCAAGCCTGCTGTCGTCAGTATCAATCGCATGGCGGGCTCGCCTCCTGCCGATGGCGAACTTCGGCTGGAACGAGTTCAGCTGACTTTTTTACCGTCCGATGGTTATGCAGATTGCAAGCCGAATCTTGAAAAAGCAGTCTTCACCGAAACGGTGGAAAAGGACATCCAATCCCCTGACGACTTCCTGACGCGAGCCAGCTATCGGATGCAGGACATTAGCATGACGGTTGCTGGCAACCCGGACGGCAGCTGGACTCTCAGCGCCGAGGGTGGACATGACATTGGTGATCTCTATCTGGAATTTGACAACAAAACTCAGCAGACCTGCCAGGTCTCGGCCATTGGGCACGGCTATTATGCTGTTAACAGCACAGGAGCTTGGGGCACAGGAAGCGGCGACGTGGAACGCGATCGCCTGGTTCGCGCCTGGGGTACGGATCGAGGGCATCGCCTTTGGCATTACCTCTGGCATGGAATGCGCTCGCAGTGGATGTATATGGATCAGAAGGATAAGGATGCCCTCATTTCCCATTATGGGCCCGGCGTGGCACCTCCCCAGCGCAACCGTCAGGGGACTCCCGATGGCGAGGATTTCCTTTATATGCATCACAATATGCTCAAAACCATCAGTCAGTCCATGGCCTCCCAAGGCAAGACCATGGTGCCCGCCTGGAAGGTGCTGCCACGTTTCGATGACAAGAACCATCCTTCAACCGATTGGGGCAGCGATCAGGAAACCTTCGATACCTGGGAGAAGGACTATCGCGATATCGAAAAGGTGAAGGGCATGACACTTGGAGAATATGGACAACGGATCGAGCAAACCATTCACAACAACATGCACATGCGCTTTCTGAATCCTGCTGATATGGAAATTCCTGGCGACCCTCTGGATCCGGAGTGGGAAAGAAAATTTTCCAGGCTCTTTGATGACCCGAGCTATGACTATCTGGGTGGAACCTATTCGTCGCATGTGAACCCGGTATTTTTCATGCTGCATGGCTGGGTGGATGATCGAATTCAGACCTGGCTTGAAGCTCACGGCTATAAGAGCATCGGTTCTGCTGAGGAATGCAGCGGCAAAACCGACTGCTATGTGTGGCTCTCCGATAAGGCTTATGCGGCTGATATCGATCGCAAACCCTGGGAAGGTGTGGCGCCTGGACCTTCGCGAAATGGGATGGCTTTGCATCAGCATAGCGTTCCCACGGGGCCGGTGCCAGGACTCAGCGTCAAGGCACGCGCCCGTCTCTATCAAACGAGAAGGATGGGTGGCTTCCGATAAGCGCTCGGTGCACTTCGCGCGACTGGCTCGAATGAAGGGGGCGTGAAGGGGATATGGCCTCCTTCTTTCAAGCTGACCGCGATGTGGAGTTCTCTTCGAGGACATCGTCGGGTCTGAGAAACTTATAGAAAAGTCGCGTCGCCGCCGGATCGTCACGGACGACCGCCCCGTGATCCTGAAGGCAATATTCGACGAATCCCTCCAGGCTTTCGCGCTGAAGACTCGCTCTGACTTTCTCATGAAGGATGATGATGCTGGATGGGGCCATGTCCCTGAGAATCTTCTTCCGCATATTCTCATAGCGTGTCGCCAGCACGATGGCCCGCCCGTGAAGATCGTATTCCTTGGTCCCTGATTCGGGATAGAAGCCGATGACATCGTCGAAGGCGATGCCGATGCCGCAGCAGATCGGCTCGTGATAGCCGAGCTTCTGCACCTCATCCTGAAACGCTTCATAGAATTTATAGGCCAATTCCAAAGTGTCCCGGGCAATATATCCCGTCCTGGATTTAAAAGGAAAACCGACACTGCAGAGAAAGCCATCGCCCAGCTCTTTGATGCGGTATGCGTTGGCGCGCAGTTCCGTTCCGTCATACCCTTCCATCATGATCTCATTGCAGCGCAGAAACACATTGCGGAAGAAGTCCTTGGCTTTCTCGTGGTGAATCCGGGAGCTGCCGATGATATCGAAGCTGATCACGCAGGCCTTGCCGGAACCTGTAGGCATGGTCTGCTCCAGTTCCGCCGCCTGCCGGATCTGCTTGATCTGATGGGGATAGAACACCTTGGACAGCTGCTTGAAGGCGTGATCGCTCTCCTCTTTGGCCCGCTTTTCCTGGAGCGTGATCTTGCTGAGAATGGCGAGGGTAAAGAAGACGATCTCGAACATGAAACCAAACAGCGCGCAATGGGCCAGCAGGGGATGGATCTGCACGTAGATCTCAAGAGCCAGGGCAGCAAGGGACAAGGTCAAGACCAGCGTGCCGACCGAGAGGTACGTGGCCGGCTTATAACCCGCGAGAGCCGCGCGGATCGAAGCAAAAGTGAAAAAGCTGATGGAGGCCAGGGGAACGAGGACACTGAAGCCCATCGTGCGCGCGACGTAAGAATAGATCGCCGAGGCGATCGCGACAAGGATGAGGACGTCGCCGATAAAACGAATATTGCGTATTCTGGAGGCCAGGAAATAGCGGCAGAACGCCAGGAGAAAGGCGCTCGACAGGCAGGCGGCTATGGCGCCATTGACCAGGGAGAAGGGGAAAAAGAAGCCGTAGGACATCAAAAAAAAGTAAAACGCTGAAGCCACGTAAAGTGAATAGAAGAGGAAATAGAATTTTCGGAAGGAAAAATAAATCCAGATCGTATGCACGAGGATCAGAAGGATGGCTCCGAAGAAGAAGGGGATGATGATTTTCTTGGAGTCATCATAGCCCAGCACTGTTTCGAGATCGCTGAAGCGGACGAAGGTCGTGCTGTACTCGACCTTATAATCGTTCTTAACGGAGGTCACGATATAATTTTTCCCGGGCTTCAGCGGGATGATAAAGTAGTGACCCAGAAGCCCGCGTCGCGGCAAAGCTTCGACTTTTCCATCGGTGACGAGGAAAGAATGCTTTTCTATCACGACGCCTTCGTACTGCGCGATTTTCAGATCCTCGCCCGTATTATTGTGAATGGCGCTCACGAGGATATAGTAGCCTGATTCCCGGATCGTCACTTTCGGTCCGGTCAAGGCCAGGGCGCCTTCCTTGGATATTTCCGTCAGCATCTCGTCGATGGAGAGATGGCGGTCATAGGCTTTGATGGATCGGTATTCTGAGGTGAGTTGAACTTCTATTGTGGATGTGATGTCCTGGAGTTCAAGACTTGGGACGGGAACGTGTTGCATCCAGTCAGCCGCAAGCGCATGCGGCGCGAAGCCCATGGTCATCGCGATCAGGAGAGCCTGAAGCCTGGACCATTGTTTTGAAAAGCGCCTTGTCATGGGGCCGATTTTCACCTTCATCGCACAAGTTTTTGACTCACGATTAGGTTCGGAATGAGGGCGGAGAATTCTCAGAGTTGGCAAAAAATCGGAATAAGACGCTGATATGAATATTATTTTAGACGACTAACTCGCTTGTATTATGAAGCGCGAGGTCCTGGCCAGAGGCAAAAAACCTTTTCTTACCTCAGGTATGGAAGTTTCGAATAATGTATCATAGTCTATGCAGATACCCTGAACGCCTGGAGCTCAATCATGAAGATTGCCAGTCTTTTCCTGGTCCTTTGTTTCCTGTTTGGATGCAGAACAACTACAGAATCCCAGCGAGGAGACACCGGGCCTCAGGGTGTTCCTGGCCAAGAGGGAAAAGATGGAACAACAGGGGCCTCGGGCAAGGATGGTGCTCCGGGCAAGGATGGTGCTCCGGGCAAGGATGGTGCGGGCGTGAAATTTGCTGCAAACAAAGCCGCGCTGACTGAGCAAGTGTGCAGCAATGATCTCGTATTCGTTCAAGATGAAAAGGCCTTCTATACTTGTGCCAAGGGGAACGATGGAAAGTTCATTTGGACCAAGGTAGGCACCAATGAGTTTAAGCCGGGCTTTGAAGGAAGAGCTTATATCTCGCGGTTATGCTATAGATTTGAATCTGACACCCTATCTCCTATTAGGGACAATGATGTCATCCGAGTCGACTTTAGAGACGGGCAAATCATTGTGAGGCAAGCAAGCTATTTCGATAGGCAGAAGTGCGAAGAAGCAATAAAAGCAAAACTTCCGGTTGGGGAAAATACTCGATCGTCGTCTTATGAAATCAGAAATGAAAAACTGGGTAGTGATAAGCTATACACCCTGGTTGTGCCAACGGATAGCCTACTGGCTTTTGGTGAATCGTTGTTTGTTGTTTTCGATCCGAAGTTCGAAAGTCCAACTCTATTTATCAAGAAGGCACTGGAACCTGGATCCCAATTTACTTGGCTGGATCTTACAAAGGGCCATACCATGATGTGGCTTCCAGATCCTTGATGGTTTAAGCGGTCTTAACCGCAGGATCTAGGGTAATGCCTTTTTGCTGAAGCATGTTGGCAAAGGCTTCCTTCTCCACCGACTTCGCATAGGCGTCGCGAGGATCGACGATGCCCCTTGAGACAAGGTTCAGGAGCGCATCATTGAGCGTGCAGTTGCCCTTGGCCTTCTGCGTCTGCATATGGTTTTGCACCATGTGCGTATTGCCTTCCCGAATCAGGCTGGAGACAGCCTTATCGACGATCAGAATTTCGTGAGCCGCGACCCGGCCGCCGCCTTTTTTCTTCACCAGCGTCTGGGCCACAACACCTTTCAAGGATTCCGCGAGCATCACGCGAACCTGCTCCTGCTGCTCGGCAGGGAACTGATCGATCAGACGATCCACGGTTGAAATCGCAGTATTGGTATGCAGCGTACCAAAGACGAGGTGACCCGTCTCGGCGGTTTCGATGGCGATTTCCACGGTTTCCAGGTCCCGCATCTCGCCGATCAGAATGATATCCGGGTCCTCGCGCAGGGCCGCACGCAGCGCCCGCGAGAAGGATTGCGTATGCTTATGGACTTCACGCTGATTCACAAGGCAGCGTTTTTGCTGATGCACGAACTCGATCGGATCCTCGATCGTCAGAATATGCTCGCTGCGGGATTCGTTGATCAGATCGACCATGGCCGCCAGCGTTGTGGATTTCCCGCTGCCCGTAGGTCCTGTGACCACGACCAGCCCCTTATGCAATTCGCAGAGTTTGCGAATGGCGGGCGGCAGGCCCAGGTCATCCGCCGACAGTATCTTATCCGGGATTTGCCGCAGCACCGCGCCCACGCCCATGCGGTTGCGGAAGACGTTGACGCGGAAGCGTGCCAGTCCTGGGACTTCATAGGAAAAGTCGGTATCGCAGATGCGCGCGAATTCCTCGCGATTTTTCGGGGGCATGATAGGCAGCAGATAGGAACGCATCTGATCTTCGGTCAGAGTTCCTTCACCCATGCGGACGATTTCGCCGTCGACACGCACGCAGGCCGGCTGGGCCAGGGTCAGGTGAAGATCGGAGGCTCTTTTTTGCACCATGTTTTCCAGGAGCGCATCGATCGGCAGGCGGCCTGTGCGATCAATGGTTTCACCGGGTATGCTGGCTCCAAAGTGAATTACCGAGGATTCCTGAGGCGGCCTCATGCGCGGAGCACTGCTTTCCCCCGCATCCATTCCGGGAGCGGGAGCACCGCCTATGGGAAGGTGAATCGCAGCATAGGTATTGGTGAATTCATTGGGACCGCGCGACAGCGAATGAATCGACTGATTGAAGTGATAGTCTTCCGCATCGGTGTGCTCTTCCCGCTGAAATGCAGGCATAGGAGCCGGGGTCGAGGCCTGCGGCGTGGCCGAGCTGATGACCGTATTCTGCGCCGGTTCCATCGCCT
Source organism: Oligoflexus sp. (assembly GCF_035712445.1). Taxonomy (NCBI): domain Bacteria; kingdom Pseudomonadati; phylum Bdellovibrionota; class Oligoflexia; order Oligoflexales; family Oligoflexaceae; genus Oligoflexus; species Oligoflexus sp. The sequence continues at coordinate 15,986 of NZ_DASTAT010000056.1, forward strand.
TCGGCACATTGTTCTCGGTGCCGGTGTTCGGCCCTTCGCCAGCGAAGTCGACGGGAATCGGTTTATCAAAACGAGGTTTGGCCTGAGTACCGGCGCCATCCGTCATGGAATTTTTTGGGACCGGAGGCACGGTGAGTGCAGCAGGAGCCGCGGGCGCCATGGCGTCCTGGGCTTCTTCCATACGCGCCGGGGCTACGGGCATGTTTTCAACCGTGCCCTGGCCGGTGACCGAACCCATTGCAAAGTGTCCGACCGTTTCCGACCTTGCGAAGGGGGAAGGCTCTTCGGCCAGTGTGGGTTTGGGTATGGGTTTGAGCGTTTGATTCAGCAGCTGATTTTTGATCTGCTGATACATCTGGTTGCCTTGCGGCGGAATAAAGGCAAAGAGTCGAGCCACATCACCGGTCGCGGCGAGCAGCTTCAATTCTCCAAAGTTTACGATCGAAAGAACACCTTCGCGAACCGGCGCGGCTACGGGCTGCGTCGTCGGCAGCAGAGACTCGATCAGCTGAAGAATTTCCTGACGGGATTGCTCGGGTAAAGGAGCGATCGGCCGTTCGGCGGCAAACATCATCAGCTGCGGTTTGTGGGCTTCTTCAAAGCGCACAGCTTCCGCTTTATCGAGGATGGCTTGTTTGAGAGCTTTCTTAAAGTTCTCCATAACCCTTTTGCCTGTGGAAAGTATTCCGGGGGCCAGAAACCCTATCGGATTGAAATCACGACCCTTAAGGGCTTATAAAAAGAAAATTACGCCTCGCTTTGCGCAGGCACCCTTGCAAGGCCCGAAGATCATTTTGGAAAAATACGAGTCGATCAGAAATCTCAAGTATTTCTGTGAATTGCCGTAAATGATGGGGTTCCATCATGGAGGAACAGGACCTTGGGATGGTTTGCGCTTGCCATTTGCTGCATGGTTTTTTGCAGCTTTAAATCAGTGCTGGCGAAAAGACTTTTGCACAGCTTCGAGCCCTCGAGCTTTTCCTTCTTCGATCAATTCTTCACTATGCTCTTTGTTCTTCCCTTCCTGCATGCGCGGAGCCTCGCGTCGCTCGATTCGGACTTCTGGTTGATGCTCGGTGCGAGCGTGGTGCCATCGATGGTCGGCGTCGTCTATTTAAGCAAGGCGACCAAACACGGGCAGATGTCCGACGTGTCCCCGCTTTTGATCTTTCTTCCCGTCTTCGTCGCCCTCGCCGGACCGCTTTGGAACGACGACGCCTTGAGCCAGAAGGCCTGGGCGGGTATCTGCACCGTGGGTGTGGGCGGTTACTTTCTGAAGCTCGAAGCCTGGCGCCGCCCCTTCGATCCTTTGGTTCGCATCATGAGTGACCGTGCCGCGCGTTATGTCTGGATCACGGTCATCCTGGGCGTCTGGACCACGCAGATTCAAAAATGGATGGTGCAGGCCTATGATGCCGGCACCGCCCTTTTCTTCACGACGCTCGGCGTTTTCCTGTGCCTCGTCCCCCTCACCTTCCGTCACGCCGGAGGCCTTAAGAACCTGACGCGTGAAGCCGGGCAGGCCTGGAAACTCCTGATCATTCTGGGCGTCGTCTCCTCGATCTCCGCCTGGTCGCAGTTCGAGGCCTATAACGAAGGTGGAGACGTGGCCACGATCCTCAGCATTAAACGGCTGAGCGTGATCTTCGTCAGTTTTTATGGATTCACAGTGCTGCGGGAGAATATGAACGTACCCAAGGTCATCGGCATCGGCCTGATGACCCTGGGTGGTGTGGTGCTTTATTTCGCGTGATCAGTGGCCCAGAACTTCAAGCGCCAGCTCCACCTTGCCAAAGGGCGCGGAGACCTGGAAGCCTTGAACAGACGAGCCCAGCTCCTCGACCATGCCGCGGGCGATTTCAATACCGACCTTGCGGGCATCTTCAGGATTTTTCGGAGCAGCCATGCGTTTCATGATTTCATCGGGGATGAAGACGCCGGGCACTTCGTTGTGCATGAACTGAGCGTTTCGGAAACTCATCAACGGCCAGATGCCGGCGATGATGGGGATTTTGATATTATGTTTCTCGATGTATTCGAGCAGACGATAGAGCGCGCGCAGATCAAAGACGGGCTGTGTGATCGCCCACTCCGCTCCGGCTTCCACTTTATAGGCGAAACGCTTCATCTCGTAATCGAAATCGCGATGCACAGGGTTGACACCGACACCAACGGACAAAGAGGTGGGCTCGCCGATGGGACGGGAGCCGAGGTCGATGCCGCTGTTCAGCCGCGAGACCATGTTGGTCAGACCAATCGCATCGATATCAAAGACGCCGGTCGCATTCGGATAGCTGCCCATCTTCGGCGGATCGCCCGTAACGAGCAGCATGTTGCGGAGGCCAATCGCATGCGCGCCGAGCATATCGGACTGCATGCCGAGAAGGTTTCTGTCGCGACAGGTATAGTGCAGAACGGTTTCAATACCGACCTTCTGCTCGATCATCACCGCAGTCAGGATCGCGCTCATGCGCGCACTCGCGCGGGGACCATCGGGAATGTTGATGGCATCTATGCCGGCATCTTTCAAACGCGAGGAGCTATCCAGAATCTTGGTGGGCACAACGCTGGCCGGTGGCAAAAGCTCGACGCTCGTCACCTGCTGACCATGCGCCAGCTTCCACGACCAGCGCGATTTCTGTTCGAAAGGCACAGGCACGCAGTGCGCATTGTTTTGCGTTTTGGTTTCTTCCGTGCCCGCGAATTCCATTGAAACGCGAGGGCGCTGCACGACTTCGGCGGCAGAATTCATCGCACGCTGATGGCGGAAGGTCTGCGACATCGCTTTGATGTGTTCCGGCGACGTTCCGCAGCAGCCGCCGACGAACTGCACACCGATCTGGAGGAAGTGCTTGGTGAATTCCGCCATATACTCGGGCGTGCACATATAAATCAAACGGCCGTCGATCTCTTTGGGAAGACCGGCATTGGGCTGCACGATGAAGGGGATATTCAGATCAGGAAACGATTTTTGAATCTGAGTCATCAAAGGCTGGGGACCCACCGAGCAGTTGAAACCAACGGCATCCACGCCCCATTCCAGAACTTTTTTCAAAGCCCATTCCGCAGGTGTTCCCACGGGAGTCTGGCCTTCGGCGCTCACAGTAATCTGCGCGATCAGCGGCAGTTCGGGAGCTTCCTGCTTCGCTGCCTGAATGGCCTGCTGCAGTTCGCTGATGTCGCCAAAGGTTTCGAGGCAGATGAGATCCGCGCCGCCTTCCTTGAGACCGCGAATTTGTTCAGCAAAAGCTTCGCGCGCCTCCTGGAAACTGGTCGGTCCCCAGGGTTCAATGCGCACTCCGAGTGGACCCACGGACCCGGCAACATAGGCCTCGGTGCCCGCGACTTCCTTCGCGAGACGCGCCGCTGCCCTGTTAATTTGGACGGTCTGATCCTGCAGATTGTGCTTGGCCAATTTGAAGCGGTTCGCGCCCCAGCTATTGGTACTCAGAACTTCCGCGCCCGCCTTCAGGTAGTCCCGATGCAATTCCAAAACGATGGACGGACTGGAGAGGTTGGCGTCCTCGAAACAACGGTTGATGAAGATACCGCGGTTATAAAGTTCGGTCCCTGTCGCTCCATCGAAGAGCAGGGGAATTTTCCTTGAAAGGACTTCTTGAAAAGATTTGGGCAGTTCCATCGTTCCATTCCTGGTGGCGTGCGGCTTCTGCAGCCCTGCGGGCATTTGAGCCAAGGTGACATGAATTGCACACGATTTTGCTATCGTAATTCAGAATGAAAGGCTTGGAAAGAGAAGTTGTCAGCTCTTCATACGAAAAAGGGCCTCGCTTGTCAGCGAAGCCCCGGAAGGGAAGGAGTATGAGCAGACGCTTATTCAGCGTTGATCGCTTGTTCAAGGTCGTCAGGGACCAGCATGGATTCCGAAGCAGCCTTTTTCGAGGCTTTCGCCGGCTTTTCCTTGGCAATCGCCGTGTCTTTCGGTTGGCTATAAACTTCGGCCTGAATACGGCGCAGAAGGAAGTTGCCCTTGCGCTGCATTTCCACATTTTTAATCTCAGGATCTTCGACCAAGGCAGTCAAATGGGTTATGGCACCCTTGTTATCATTGCGACCGTATTTGGCAACAAGAGCCAAATAGAATCGCGCATAGGCGCTATGCGAATCGCGTTGCAGAATCTCGCCGAATACCTCTTCGGCTTTGGCGAAATCACGCAGGCGGCTCAGGGCGATACCGTACCCGAGCATGGCTTCGGAACAGTCACCGCAGCGAGGACGGACGGCCTGGAAAATATCACGGGCGGCTTCAGCGTTGCCCATCTCAAGATTCAAATGGGCAAGGTTCAAACCACTCGCGATCTGCTGACCGGAACTATCAAAGGCTTTCTCGAAATGTTCCTTCGCAGCCTGGTAATCTTCGAAGGTCGCGCCAGGCTTGTTCATCGTCGCCAGACCCAAAAGATTGTGCACTTCGGGATTGCCGGGATGATACTGATTTAAAAGATTCGCGTAGTAAGCGGCCATGCTGTAGCTCTTCTTCATCGAAAGACCGATGGCAAGTACCGTCAGGGCCACCTCATCCTGAGGATGATTCTGAAGGTAGGTGCGGGCATCGGAAACGGCCACATCCCATTCCCCGGCACCCAAAGCCGCATAAAGGCGGATATGTTCGTTCTTCGTACTATTGCGAATCTCAACCCAGCTATCACGATCGAGTTTACGCATAATGTTTTGACCATTGGTCTGGTGCACGATGGGCGCCTTGCTGTAAGCCAGCGTGGAAGCGCCGCGACGGGCACCCGGAGCCTGTGACGAACCACCAGTGGTGGTACAGGCCGGGAGGGCGAGAATTCCAAGACCAAGCATCAGGTGTTTCAACTTCAACATAAATACTCTCCTTCCGAAACTTCCCTTAAGAATAACGAGCAGCTGCCGACGAATCGTAGGCAGGCTCTTCAATCACTCCCGATCTGTCTTCACAGGCATCCACTGAACGTAACCGTTGCCAATGGCGCCATGACTGCGATCGAGGTTTCCTTCCGAACTATTCACCACGATTTCCTGCGACCACACCGGAAGAGTGTCACCCTTCTCGGAGATGCCAAGGGCCACAACATCGGCCTGGGCTGCGGTCTGGCTGATCACGTTGATGATCCCCAGCTTCTGCGTTTCGAACTTCTGCACGATGCTGGATTCCAGCGTCTGCGGAATGCTGAGGTCTTCAATCGCGCTCAGGCTGTTGCGGGTGGTCTCCGACAGACGGAGCATCGCAAGGCCACAGTAACTCGATGTGCCCGCGGCACAGACTTTCTCATAGGACGCTTTGGTTTTCAGGAACACAGCATACTGAGCCTGCAGCGTCTTATAAGGATCGGTCTGCTCCAGGTTGAAGATCTCCTGCTTCGTTTCCTCAGCTTCCTTATCGGCCAGCATAAAGCGGCTCAAAGCCAAACCTTCGGAGGCGTCACGGCTTTGGATACCCAGGCCGCTCAGCTGCGCTTCGATCTGACGAAGCTTCGGATAGTCATTCTTCGAGGCTGCCTGGCGCGCTTCGAAAGCGAGGACTTCAGCCTGAACCGCAGGGTTATTGCCGGACAGTTCACGAGCCTTGGTCACGCCCCAGTAAGCATGTCTGGCTTCACCATAGCGCTCTTCGATGTGCATCACAGCCAGAGCGGATTTGATCTGGTTCTGACGGCTGACCTGAGGATCCGCGACATGAGCGGCGTGAATACGAACGGCGTTGCCGTAGAGTTCACGGCCCAGGTAAAGGTCCACAAGAGTCATGCGAATCTCGGGAGCCTTGGTGTCACGACCATAACGATCCGCAAAGCGCTGGTAGAAGAAGATGGTCTGCTCTTCCCAGGCCATCGGAATCGCCCAGCTGCCACCGAGCAGGAGCGCATCGTGATCGAAGCGGCTGGCAGGATACTCATTCACGAGAGCAAAGAGCGTCTCGACCGACTGAGGATGCTTCTCATCGTTATGATAGGACTTGCCGAGTATGAACATGCCTTCGGGACGACGGAAGTCGCTGCGATAGGACTTGATGAATTCAGCCAGCTTCTGCGAGGCCTTCTCCCAACGGGTGGCTGCAAAGTGCTCCTTGCCGCCTTCGAAGAGAGCGTCACCCAAAAGGGCCACGGCATCGAGTCTCTGATTCTGATACATGGGAACCATCTGGGCCTTGATCGCAAGGCGCGCGACGTTTTCCAGATTCTGCCACTGACGGGCCTTTTTATAAGTCTCAAGCATCATACCGGCTGCCAGCTGAGCATGGGGACCTTGCGAGTTCTTCTGAAGGGCCGCGGTCCAGATACCATAAGCCTTCGTCGCTTGATTCAGGCTGACATAAAGCAGACCCAGGTGAGCAAGGTCATCCCAGCTGCCGGTCGTCTGAAGACGCTCTTCATACATCTGCGCGAGGACCTGACGAGCCTGACCGGCTTCCTTGCCTACACCGGACCAGGGGGCTTTTTCCGACCATTTGGCCAGAACGCGCTGGGACTGCATCGCGAGCAGAAGATACTGCTGCGCCTGAGCCGGCTGGCTGGCGGCTTTGAGTTCCATGAAGATGCGCACGGCTTCAGCGTGCTGATCATTCAAGGCATAAAGGCGACCGATGTCGGTCTTCAAAGGAACTTTTTCATTCTCAATCGCCTGGCCGTCGAGGTAAACGCTGGCCACGGCAATGGCATCAGCCTTGACCTTGCGATCGCTGCTGGGATTTTTGCCCTGAGCGATCATCTGCGAGACCAGACTGCGGTGACGCAGACGGACTTTTTCAGCAGCGGCCTTGGCAGCGTCCTGGTTTTGACCCAGGATGCCTTCGCCTTCATACATTTGCTGGAAGGCGATCAGAGTTTTCTGATAAGGCTTGGCATTTTTGCTGCTCGCATACTGAGCCGCTTCCAGATCAAGAACGCGATCGGTGATCTGAGTCAGACGGCTTGAACCTTTGCTGCTGTCGATCATGCCGCGATAGTAACGAAGAGCGGGAGCCAGGTTGCCCTGAGTCGACGCCTGAAGAGCGGAACGCTCGGCGACGGCCTTGGCGACTTCAGTGTCACGGTTGGTCTTCAGATTCAAAGGAGCCTTGTTCCAGTCCGCGCGGGAACCTTCCTCGCGTTTCCAAATATTGACAGCATAGGCCAGAACTTTTTCACGATCACGACGAGCCAAAGATTTTGTAGCAGCGGTCGCGCGACTCAGATGCGTGCGGTAGGCCTCATTATTCCGGGCGGCTTCCGCGCGGGCCAAGAGAAGACTGCCGGCCACGATACCCGCAGAGCCCAGGCGATTGCTCACACGGGCGATGTCCTGCTTGGCTTCGCTATCATTGCGCTGAGCGCGAGCGGCAGCGACCATGAATTCCACGCGGGCCTGAAGACCCTTGCTCAATTGTTTGCTGATCTTTAAAAGCGCATCAGGCTTTTTGGTTTCGCCGTTCAGATACTTGGCGACCATGGCGTGATAGATGGCGTGAGCTTTACGATCCTTGCTCTCACGAGCAAAGTCAGTGGCGTAGCGAATGACGGCCGCCCGGGCTTCAGACAGTTTTTGTTCAGGGGCACCATAGTTCCCTTGAACGGCTGTCAGACGACCCGCCTTCATGTCTTCAAAGAAATAGGCCAGCAGCGCCTGGTTCTTATAAAGATCAGAAAGGAGTTCCAGGCGACGACCACCTTTGGCCAGAGCCAATTCACGGGTCTGCGCATCAACTTCTTCCAAGGTTCTTTGCACATAGATGTCATCGGTGAGACGACGCGAGGCCAGCTCAGGATCACGCAGGGCAAGATCCAAAAGCGGCAGTTCCGATCCACTGGAAGGCATGGGAATAATAGGGCTGAAATCAGCCGCGAACGCGATGCTCGCTGATAAGGACAGATTGAGCCAAAGTATCAGTCTCGAAAGACTTCCAAACAGCTTTTCCACAACAAGCTCCACAGCAACAACTTCCATTCCGATTCCACAAGAGAGGGGCCTAGGCCCTGCCTATCATCTTGCAAAGAATGGCCCAGACGCGGCAAAAGGAAAGAACTCTGATTTCGCAGGATTGCCCGCAAGCGGCATCAAGTCTCTTACCGTTTTGTCAAGAAGATGGTCAGGACTGGGGATGACACTGTCTGTAAGGTGGGCGTCCTCAAGGACTTTCAGGATCGCGGGCGGGGCCGCTGTGCTGTCTTTGGAAGATGCGGAGCTGTTCGGTGTATTCACCGCCCAGATATTCCTGCGAAGGCCCGAAAAGAATAATGAAAATATAGATGATGCCAAAGCCGATGATGGTCCAGAAGGCGATTTTCAATTCGCGTGGAATAGGTCCCCAGCTTCGGTCCGACTCATGAACTTTGCCGTCGGCCTTGACCTCCTCGGCCGAAGGATTGATTTCAATATGAGATTCCGGCTGGGATTCTTCCTTCCCTTCTGGCTGCTCCACCGGGGAAAGTTCCGTGGCTTCGGGGATGCTTACGGCCTTGGGTGCGGATACGGCCTTGCGCCGCGAGCCGAGGCTTTCCTCGATTTTCTGCTGATAGTAGTCGATCAGAAAGTCCTTCAGCCGCCGCCGCTCAGCCTGCCGGATATCGACCAGTAAACCATCAATCTTATAAGGGAATTCCTTAAGGCTCGCCTGGCTGTGGCCCTGGCACTCGGTGACTTTGAAGGTCACGCGCCGCCCCAGGGTGTTATGAAATAGCGGAGCTTCCAGCGCACAGATCCCAAAGCGGCCCAGGGGATAGCTGATCGCGAGCTGCGCGGCATCGGGATGAAGACGGGTTATCCGCGCAGGGATCGCGATATGGGCAAAGGAAATCTTATGGTTTTTCGGAATGAAGGTGACGCTGGCCTCGGTCTGCTCGGTTTTCCCCGCCTGCTCGATCAGATATTCATCCAGGTTCGCCGGCAGCTTCGGTGAGCGGAGCAGGCGAAAATTGCGGGAAATATCGGTGAATTTATCTTCCGTGACATGCGGGCCGACGATCAGGATCGGAATATCCGTGATCAGATTATCCAGCATCTCTTTGAACGCCGCGCGGTTCGGTCCCATGCACATGCGATCTTCGATGATGATCACATCCGGACCTATGTAGCGCGGCTCGTGAATCATATTGGTCTTATTCAGGGCGATCGACACCTGAAAGCGCTGGACATCCAAACGGCGAATCAGATCCCGGCGCAGTTCGGGCGAGCGGATGATGCAGTAGATGCGGTGGGGCGCAATGCGCGGCTGCTCCTTGAAAAAATCGAGCAGAAGATTTTTCTTGTCCTGCTGCGCCTTGGCGATTTCCCAGCGGCAGTGAAGGGCATCGGAATAGCGGAAGTGAAGATGCGTGGTATGATGAGCGAGCACCTTCAGCGTCAAATGATTGACGCCCAGAAATTCCGCAATGCCCCCGCCCAAGGTCAGGACTGTGCCGACCGGCGGTGTCAGGCGGCTTTCGAGCCACAGCTCCTTATCATTCATCCAGGCGATGCGCGCCGGCACATGCAGGGCGGAAATATTCTTCATGGTGATCTGGGGATAGGGTTCCGCCATGTCCGCAGCCTGACCCGATGAGGCGAAGGAATAGCGCCGGACCCAAAGGTCCGCGCTGCAGTCGATCGGTATAACATCCCGGAAACCCAGGGCTATCGCGCGATTTACGATATCGTTTTGATTTTGAGTGATGGAAAGGATAAAACGCACGCCCGCATATTCAGGATGCGAGGTGAGACGACCCAGAAGCTCGGAATTTTTCGCATCGATGAGGCTGTCATCGAGCACGATGGTATTCAGCCTGGCGGAAGGATAGGTCCGGGCCAGCGTTGGGAAGTCCGGTAAAACTTTGACGTCCACCTTCAGCTTTTTGAGAATATCAATTTTCTCCTGCATCGCAGGCTGAACTTCGGCACTGATCCAGTAGATTTCCCGACCTGACGTCATGTGGTCTCCGCATTCCTCGGCTTCCTTTCCATCGGTAAACATCGCGCCCAACATGAGCCCTGACGCCCTTTGTACAGTCATGCGCCCTTATGCTAGAATAAAAGAAACAACTCACTTCGACCCAGAAAGTAGGGTGGGCTATGGAACTTTCGAGTATCTTGGGCCCGATCATCGCGGTCGGTTCCATCGTTGCCGGTATCCTGCTCAAGCATGCAGGTGCCCTCATCCCGCAGATCGTGTGGAATCCGCCTTCGGTGGCCATCGTAATCGGTGGAACGCTGGGCGCTCTGCTTGTCGCGTATCCTCTGAATGACTTCATCAACGCCTTTAAATCGGTGGGCATTTTCCTGAAAAAAGGTGAACCGGATCGGGCCGAGATCATGGCGCAGATCATCGACCTCGCCCAGGTCGCCCGTAAGGAATCCATCCTGGCCCTGGAAAAGAAAAGGGATTCCATCACTTTTCCACCCCTTCGCAAAGCGGTGAAGCTCGCGGTTGACGGAACCGATCCCGCGGTTTTGCAGGAAACCCTGGAAACGGAAGCCCACTTCGAAATGGAAGAGGCCGAAGTCAACGTGAAGTTCTGGGAAGACTTTGGCGCCATCGCCCCGACCATCGGTATCCTTGGTGCCGTTATCGGTCTGATGAAAGTTATGAAATCCCTCGATAAACCCGAGGAAATCGGCCCTGGTATCATGGTCGCGTTCGTTGCAACGCTCTATGGCGTAGGGTTCGCGAATATCTGGGGCATCCCCGTGGGAAAGAAACTGAAAAGAAAAGCCATCCTGCATCACTATGCCTTTGAAATGGTGATCATCGGTATTGATGGAATTCTGTCCGGTCTGAACCCCAAGATCATCGAAGAGCGCCTGAAGGTCTTCACAGGTGGTCATGAGGAAGAAGGCTAAAAGGATTACGCTTTGGCTAAGAAGCAAAAATGCCCTGAATTCGAAAACCACGAACGCTGGCTCGTGTCCTTCGCGGACATGATGACCCTCCTCTTCGCGGTTTTCGTCGTTCTTTACGCCTTGAAAAAGGAAGGCGCGAGCGAAGCCAAGATTCAGCAGGCCGCCGTCTCGATCCAGGAATCCTTCAATGATGTGATGGAAGACATTCCCGAAGTCAAACGCGTCGGTCCCACCGAACAGGGCTTTGGTATCTTCGAGCACAGAAAGGGCGATCGGATTCGTCCGCCCATCGTGACGAAGTACCCGTCCGCCGATCGGCAGACCAAGGTGATTGATGCGGAAATGCAAAAGGTCGCCGAGATGATCAACCTTCGCCTTTATGGGAAGGAAAAGATCCGCGAGCTGGAAAAAAAGGGGCAGGAGCGCATCATCTCGGTGCAGAGGGATAACGATGGCTTTCGCGTGCGGATGCTGGCCACGCATTTTTATAAGCCGGGCGCTTATCGGGTCAGCCAGAAGGCGATTGATGATCTGAATCAGGTCGGCAAGATCCTGAAGGAACTCGGCCGCGATATAACGGTCGAAGGCCATACTGATTCCGTGCCGGCGAAGGGTGAGCTTTCGAACTGGGAACTATCGAGCCTGCGCGCGTCGTTCATCGTGCGGCATTTCATTGAAGAGCTTAATTTCTCGCCTGCAGTCGTGTCGGCCGCCGGATATGCGGATACCAAACCGATTGCCAGCAACGCGACGGAAGAAACAAGGGCCCTCAACCGGCGCATCGAGATAAAGGTGCACTATAATGAGTAAAGCCTGGTTCCAGCTCGGTTTCCTCGTCCTGCCGCTTCTAGCCGGCTGCGATCCCTATCACAAGGAAAAATGCGAATGGTACCTCGTGCCTGAACCCGAGCACATCGAGCTTGTGGAGCCGGGTTGGGTGTCCCTCTGCGCCCGTAACTACGTGATCAATAAGGAGCGCTGCTACCTGAAGAGCACGCTCGAATTCGCCAAGGAAGTCAACGGCAAGCTGATCCGCCTCTCCTCTTTGAAAGTAGCAGAAACGGGGCCTTACCCCCGCGAAATCTTAAGCGTGAAAACCTGCAAGCCTGATAAGGAATAAGTCGTGAGACGCACGAGTGGGGATGGGGTGCCTCAGAAGGGGCGCTCCTGTGGGAGCTGCACGCTCTGCTGTACGCAGCTTGAGATCGAATCCAAGCCCGGGTATTCCACCCGCCTCGACACCGCCGAAGACATCGCCAAGCCCGCGGGGAAGGCCTGCCCTTACCTCACGGCCCGCGGCTGCAGCATCTACGAGGTGCGGCCCCTGGTCTGCCGGCAATTCGCCTGTGATTGGCTCTTGGGGGAAAAAAAATTCGGACCCGAAGACTCCCCGATGCACACGGGTCGAATTGGGGTCCGAGGTGTAACTTTACATTTTCATAGCCACACGCGGTCGAGCGGCTTTTGATAGCCGCGGCAAGCCCCGGCGTCATCTCATCACTGACAGCCGCAAATCCTCTTGTTCCCAATCCTCGGGAACTGCGTGGGATTCGTATCCGACTTATCATAAACCACACGTCCATCCTGCTCTTCAAAGCAGCCCATGCCGCGTGCGTTCAGCGTGTCGCCGAAGTCAAAATTCTGCGAACCACGGATCTGCGCGAAAAGATCGTGACAGGCCCGCTTGTTGGCATCTTCATCAACATTATTCCCCGCACCGAAGCGCGAAGTCACGTAAGGATGCGGCGCAAGGCCAGCCTTGCCGCAGTATTCCGTACAGGACGATTCCACGGGTACAAAGCAGAACCCGTCGACCATGGCCCCACCCAGGCACGAAGTGGTTCCCGTTCCGGCTGCAGGCGTTGGAGCCGCAACAGGCACAGGCGGCGGCAGAGGCGCGGTTTCAATGCGCACGGTCTGGCCGGCTTCGTTCGGATAGGAATAGCCGTAGATACTGTTACGAGCCACGCTGGTCAGCGTGGTCTTATCCGCACCTGCGAAGATAAAGTTCACATCCCAGGCCGCGAGGTTCGTGGCCACGACTTTGTTGATCGTCACGCCATAAGGCGAATCCGGCGGCAGTCGAATATCAAAACGCTTCCACGCATCGGCCGAGGTCATGACCCGCACGCCTTCGCTATCAGTGGTGATACAACCCACCTGGACGTTATCGTCTTCGACGTTAAAGGGCGAACAGTCCACCAGATATCCCGGCACGCCCGTGCCTGACTCGGTCGGACGATCATTGGCTTTCGTGTCAGGATCAAGAGCGATCGCCTGACTTGTCGACTTGGATTTTTCAGTTAGGTTGAAGCTCTTCTGCGTGCATGCATGTGTTGCAAACACGAGCCCGAGAGCTGCCAGCTGAATTGTCACCCTGTCTAACACTTGCATATGCCACCTCATGGTCACCGGATCGGCATTTTTTGCTTCTACCTTGACAAAATTTTTTATGCCGCTGAAAACACTGGATTCTTCCGTCCGAATGGGAACGGAAAATCGGGACCATGGAGGTTTGCTCCTAACTCTTTTGAAGCCAATTCACTTCCAGAAGGTCCGCAGCGAGGCGCAGGACATCGGCATCCCGGCCTTCGCTCAACTTCAGACTGATGGATTTATATTCATAGAAGGCAATGGCGGCGAGCTGGTAATGGCGACTGCGGTAGAGCCAGCGGGCGAGCGCGTTCCACACCAGGATCTCCTGGTCTATATAATAGAGGCCCGAAATCTTCGGCAGGATTTTTTTGATATCCGCAAGGCGCTTGGCGAAAGGAATCTCGCTATCATAAGCCTCTTCAAGCGACTGCGTGATGGCGAAAAGCTGGGCATTCTTCGGGGATTCCATGACCCGCGAACCGACGAGCCGGCTGATTTTCGGCAGGCGCTCCAGCCATTGGGTTTTCTTATGACCCGCGGCCCACAGATAGAGTTCGAGCTTATAAGAACTCGAATAATCCGATTTCTGTTTGCGCAGAAGGCTCATCATCTCGGTCAGGTCACCCGACAGGCTCGATTCCAAACAGGTCTGTTCCCAGGTCAATTCCTGGCGGCAGCTGGGGTCGGTGACTTCGGAATCCACCGCTTTGGCTTTTTCCAGACCGGCTTCCAGCTGGCCGGAAATGCGATGCGACTTCACGATCCAAACGCGGATCGTGTCGGTAACCTTGGAATCATCACAGTCGGCAAGGGCACGATCCAGAAAATGAAGGGCCAGCGAAGCATTGCCAAGGCGCAGGGCGTAGATGCCCATACCCAGGTTCTGGCGCGCGGTGTGCTCCTGGGGCATGATGGCCATCTGCGCTGCAAGCTGCCGTTCCCAGAGTGCCTGCAGGATCTCGCTATTCGAATGATGGATGTCGCTAATGATCGTATGCAGCTCGGAATAAAGAAACGAGACCTGGGTATGACCGGGTTTGACGCCGGCAACCCTCAGGATGGCCTGACCGAGGTTCGAAAGGTCCTGAATCTGGCGCTTGCCGAGCCCTCCATGGCGATCATGATGCACAAGGGCCGAGACGATGAAGATGAAACGACGCAAAAGCGCATCCGAATCCTCGGAGGATTCCAAAAATTGGATCTGCTCCAGAATATAGTTCAGACGTTCGGCTTCCCCGGACTGCTGGAGAATCTGATCCAGCTCGACCTTGATCGCGCGCTTCGTCTCGTCAATCGCGGTTTTTTTCCAACCTTCTCGACCTTTACGGGTCATGCCTCGGGCTCCGGATATTTTTTACGTCAGATGTTAAGTCGGACGAGGTGGGGGTCATACTTTATGGAGAAAATTTTAAGGGAGCGGGATGATGGAGAAAAGACCGGAAAAGCGGTCCAGGAGCGGGATAGCAGCTTCCAGCAGAAAAAGAGGCTCTGGACAATTGCCCTGTGATTTCATGCTTCTATGAACGTAGGCCGTGAATTCCGAGCCCATCTTGACGAGCTTTCGTCTGATCAGACGCCGATAGTTCCAAAGAATCAAAGACTTGAAGCCTGTCACAGCGATTCCTCTCGCTCGGCTTTACAGCCGAATTTAGTCCCGTTTGGGGGAACTCCCGGAAATCTCAGCACGGACGGCCGCGGCACGAGACGTGAAATAAGAGAGGCAGGGTTACACACGCACGCTAGGTCTTCCCAGGCAACTGGGAAAATATAGATGAAAGGACTGTAATGAAAAAGGAGTTCTGCAACAGTGTTTCCTGGTTTTAGGATCTCGTGACGTCATCATCGTCGCAGTGATGACGCTCAGTCGTCCCCTATCTCGGTGTAGTGGTTTCTTCAGGGGTGCTTCATCCTCAGCCTGCGTCGCATCAGGCTGAATTAACGGATGAGGCACCTTATCTTTTTTACGGTCTGCGATAATTCAAGGGCTGGGCCGGCCGCGCATTCATCGGATATTTCAATTTAAAACGATCAATCTGCTCCTGAGAGAATTTCAGGGTCGCATGCAGCACGTTCCAGTTCACTTTCTCACTGCAGGGCGGTGTGGTCAAGGAACCGGGATAGTGGAACGCCGTGAGCATCGTCGGCAGAAGACGGCGCAGATCGAGCGTGACGTTATAAGGTTTGATCGGCTCTTTGGCCTTCACAGGCATATAATCCCAAACAGTCTGATAACCCGCGTGGGCCTTGCCCGGATTGATAAAGGCACCGATCACGGCCAGCTCGCCCTGGTCATTGGCGTGAACGAAATGCACTTCCATCTGGTAAGGACGGTTCTCGACCAGATGCTCGCTCGGTGTATGAAAGTGGAACTGTTTCAATTCATAACGGCTGCCACCAATAAGCGCGTAGTTGCCACGCTCGACATTCACCTGAACCGTGTGACCATTGTCCACGACCTGGAAGGTGCTCGGTTTATAATCGAGTTCGATCGCATCACGGGTGGGCCATGCGTTCATAATATTGATGGGGCTTTGCTCCAAACCCGCGCTGCAGGTCTTGAAGGAGGCATCCAAATCACCCCAATGCTCGGGACCTGCCTCGCCTGCATAGTCCCAGTGAGATCCATGCGCAGCCGGGGCCTTGGCGGCCAGAGCCATTTTATGTTTGCCTTTCTTATCAGCCTTGGGTTTATGAGTCGCCACAGCTTTGGCCCGCAGCTTTTCCTTCTGGGTCGCAGACAAAGTGCGCGGCGCAGGTTCTGCTTCCTCATGCTCTTCGTCGGCCGTTTCCTGGCGCAGGGCCTTCTGAAGACGCTCGTCGATTTCATCCTCGTCGCCTTCAGGCGCGGCATGGGCGGCCATCTTCACTTTTGCCGAAGGCTTAGGCTCGGATTCATGGCTGATTTGAATTTCATGGGTCTCATCATCGTGACCGGAAGGCTCGCCTTGGGAACTTTCCTCGCTCGTGACTTCGGCTTTCTTATGCGCAGGAGCATGACGGTTTTCAATCGCAAGGTCGCCCTGCATGGTGATGCTGGGGCGGAGCAAAGGATAAAGGCTGCCAAAGCCCACCAAAAATCCGGCGAGCGTGGTCATCAGAAGAGCCGGGACGGGCTTTTGATGATAAAGAAGCGCGGCCATCAGCGTAAAGCCTGTGATCACCACAGCTCCAAGGCCGCCTTGATGCACGAGTTGCATGCGACTCGCCACGTCTTCACCTGGAACCAGAAGAGGCAGGACCACGGTGGCGACGAGGTAAGCCCAGAGTCCACCGCTAAAGAAAAAAGCACTCAGACTTTTGAAAAGACTGTCATGCAGGCGTCGCCAGAAAAAGCAGAGCGAAAGACCAAGACCGATGAAGCCGAGGGTGGTGGACTGCGTCTGCTGATCGATGCCGGTCAGGCTGATGGTGGACTTCATGCCTTCCAGGGCGAAGATCACGATCGCAAAGAGAACACTCATAATTATATAGGTCGGTGTTCCCTGATCCTGCTGCGAATGGTGATCCGAATGACCCTTTGCCATTTCACGTACTCCTTTAAGGGGCGCTCACCCGCTTGTGAGGGGCATCGGTGAAGACACTCAAGGAGTTTAAGGCAAGGCCCCTTACAGTTCCGTAAGGGGCTATTCGCCATTTTTTTGGGGATTAAACCAGAGGGGTGCGGGTCAAAGGACCGACGCTCATAAGCGGGCGTCCTGTCAGCGTTTCTGCGACCTTCAGATAGGTTTCGGCCAGCGCCACAAGGCGGCTGACGGGTACGGTGGGAACCACGCCCTGCCCGCTGAAACCCTGCTCTAAAAGATAACGGCGCACGGTTTCCTTATCGAGCATCTCGGGGGCATCGCCGCGCGCGAGATTCGTTTCATACGTGCTCTTCACCCAAAGACGCGAGGAATCCGGCGTGTGAATTTCATCGATGAGGCGGATGCGGCCCTGACCATCGCGACCGAATTCATATTTGGTATCGACGAGGATCCAGCCTTTTTCCGCATATTTTTGCTGACCAAAGCGGAAAAGATTGAGCGCCATCCGCGAGATCTCCGCCCATTCCTCACGCGTGCAGACACCCTGGTCGACCAGCTGCTCGGGCGTCGCGTCTTCATCATGTTCGAAAGCGGCGGCCTTGGTGGTCGGTGTGATGATGGGTTCCGGCAGGGAGCGATAGGGCTCCAGGCCTTCCGGAAGTTTCACGCCACAGAATTCCCGCACACCTTTTTGATAGGCACGCATCATGCTGCCGGCCATGTATCCACGCACCACCACTTCCACCTTATAAGGCGTGCAGCTGATGCAGCGGAGAACGCGCTCATGCGGGCGCGACAGGTAATGAGTGGGCACCACCTCCGCAGCGGCTTCCAGCCAGTATTGGGAAATTTCCGCGAGGATGGTCCCTTTATAAGGCACAAGGCCGATGAAGCGATCGAAGGCCGAGAGGCGATCGGTATGATAGATCAGAAGCTCATCATCGGTGCGAATGAGTTCCCGCACTTTGCCGGCGTAAACGGCCAGGTTTTTTTGCTGGAATTCCTTTTTCTCTGAATCAGAAAATCCCTGGTAAGCATGTTCGGTGACGGCTCGGTCGGGGTCGCTGCTATGAGCGATTTCTTTGAGCAATTCGCGAATGGGCTTCACGTGCGGTCTCCTTTGATGGGTGGCGCTATTTCCCTATCAGAAGAGGAGGAGACGCACAAACCGCTAAAACAGCGTGGGTACGCGACGCCGCCAGCACGGAGCCTAAACCATTGTTTTTATTCTTATTTACGACCACCCAAATTGTTGCGGTTGATCGAAATCAGAAGGCCAATCGAAGTACAGACGGTGAGCATGGCCGAGCTTCCATAGGAAAAGAAGGGCAGCGGGATGCCCACGACCGGGAAAATCCCCATAACCATCGCCACGTTGATCGCGAATTCGAGGAAGAGGAGCGCGCCCAGGCCCACGGCCAAAAGACCGGAAAAGGTATCCTTGCTGTGCTTGGCGATATCCAGGGCGATGTAGGTCAGAAGGCCGAAGCCCATGAAGATCAGGACGCTGCCCCAAAAGCCATGCTCTTCAGAAAAGACCGAGAAAATAAAGTCCGTGTGCCTTTCGGGAAGAAAGCGAAGATGGGCCTGCGTTCCCTGCATGAAACCCTTGCCGAAGAGCCCGCCGCTGCCGACCGCGATCAAGGATTGCAAGGCGTGATAGCCGGTATTTTGCGGGTCAAGATTGGGATTCAGAAGGTTGAGTATCCGCAGCTTTTGATAGGGCATGAGCAGCGTGTTCCAGCCGACAGCCGCGAGAAAGGGCATGGCCAGGAGCACAGCTGCAATCGAGCGCATATCAATGCGGATGAAGGCCAGCTGACAAACTGCGATCAGAAGGCAGACGCCTGCAGTCCCAAAGTCGGGCTGCGCGAAGATCAAGGCGAAGATCAAGCCCATCATCATGATCAAGGGCATCAGATCGCGGATGCGATAGGGTGAATCCTGACGGTTGGACGAGAAAAAACGGGCCAGGAGCAGGGCCATGCCGAGCTTGGCGAATTCAGAAGGCTGAAAGCTGAGCGGCCCAAGGGAAATCCAACGCTGGGCACCACCGGCCACCCGACCTGTGAAAAGGACGACGACGAGCAGAAGGCAGATCAGAGCCACGAAATAGTAGGTGTAGGCTGCCACCTGGCGTATCGAGATAATCCAGCCGAAGATCACAAACGCGCTGATCGTGATCACAAGGTTCCGAGTCTGGGCCCAGAAAAATCCGGCGCCGACACTAGCGCTGTAAAGGTTGGTGAGGCCGATCGCCAAAAGACCACAGAAGAGAAGGATCAGAAGCGTAATCTGCGGACTGCTCGGTTTTTTCAGGTCGCCTTCGGGTAGGAGGAAGACGCCATCAGAATGTTTTCTCTTGCTTCTCATTGCTTGTGGCCTCGGCTGCTGCAGGTTTTTTATCGACCTGATGGATATCCTTGTTGGCGGCTGCGAGTGCAGCTTTTTCATTTTTCAGACGCCAGTACGCTTCGATAATCTTGCCCGCAACCGGAGCTGCGGAACGACCACCCCCACCGACCATATCGTTCTGACTGACGATGGCCACCGCGATTTCCGCGTTTTCCACCGGAGAAAAGGCTGCGAACATCGCATGCTCTTTCCAGTTCATGGACACGTCCGCCTGGTTGCGGTTTTTCTTCAAACTGACGACCTGGACCGAGCCGGTCTTACCGGCGACCGTGGTGCCCGGCACATTCGCATTTTTACCCGTGCCTTTGGGATCCATGACCACCGCCATCAGAACATTGCGGAGGATCTGGAAGGTTTCCGGTTTGATCTCGGCGACCTTGCGTATCAGTTCCGGCTGATGCTCGTAAACGGTCTCGCCCACATGGTTGGTCACGCGGTTCACGACATAGGGCCGGAAGACCTTGCCGCCGTTGGCAATCACGGCATAAAGGTTCGCCATCTGCACCGGCGTGATCAAATCGTAGCCCTGACCGATCGAGATGTTCGGCGTATCCCCCGCGGCCCAGGGGAAGCGATGCACCAGCATCTTCCAGGCCGAGGTCGGAATCAAACCGGGGCGTTCCATGTTGAGCTTAATGCCAAGGGGCTGCCCCAGGCCCAGGGCCTTGGCGTATTTGGCAATGCGATCGACGCCGAGTTCCACGCCGACCTGATAGAAGTAAACGTCACAGGATTTCATCATCGCGAGCTGCAGGTTCACCGTGCCATGACCACGGCGTTCGTGGCAGTAAAAGCGGCGATTTCCCAGCGTGAAATGACCTGGGCAATGATAGGTCTTATAAGGATCGACCACATGCTCTTCCAAAGCGGCCATGGCCACGACCGGCTTATACACTGATCCCGGAGGGAATTCCCCGCCTGTGGTTTTATCGAGCAGGGGTTTGAAAGGGTTTTCGGTCAGGCGGCGCCAGTCTTCACCAGACAGTCCGCTTTGCATTGCGCGGGGATCAAAACCAGGCTCGCTGAGCGCAGCCAGGATCTCACCATTCTGCGGGTTCAGGACAACGACCGCTCCGTTTTTACCGGCAAAGGCTTCGCGTGCGGCTTTTTGCAGTTCCTTATCCATGGTCAGTTCAAGGTCGGAGCCGGGAATGGCCGCGACGCTCGGATACTGCCAGCCGTTTTCTTCAAACGACTGCGTCTGCCGGCCGAAGGCATCGACCTGAATCAGTCGGTATCCACGGCGTCCGCGCAGGTATTTTTCCCAGCGGGCTTCCAGGCCCTGCTTGCCGATCAGATCGCCCAAAAGATAGGGGTTGTCCGGGTTCTGAGTATTCAGCGTGTCCATGGCTTTCGGATCGATTTCCCGCAGATACCCGATCACATGCGGCGGCACATCCGGGCCATAGTCCCGGCGCGGCGAGGTGCGGACTTCGATGCCGGGCAAAAAGATCTTGTTGGCTTCGATGATGGACACTTCATGCTGCGAAAGATTCCGCTTCAGCGTGATCGGCAAAAACTTGGGCTGGCCCTGGGCCATTTCCAGGCGATGCTCGAAGCGTGCGGTCGGCACATGCAGAAGGCGCGCCAGGACCTTGAAGGTCGTATCCCGATCGGAAACATACTGGGGGATAAATACGAGGTCAAAAAAGGGCGAGTTGCCCAGCATCACGTCGCCGTTGCGATCGTAAATAATCCCGCGGGGCGCCGGGATCTCGATGCGGCGCACACGGTTGCGCTCGGAGATATCCTTATAATATTCCCCTTTATAGATCTGGACGTACCAAAGGCGGAATAAAAGGCCGCTGATCACGCCAAGGATCGCGATACTCGCCCACATGAAGCGGGATTCGATCAGCAGACTTTCCTGTTTATGTATGCGGGTCATTGCGGTACCGGCTCCTCGGCATCAATCGTCATCCATTCGCGGGAAAGGTACATGCCGTAGCTGACAGTCACGAAAAAGCGGACGACCTGCTGCGCTATGTAAGTGGGCTGATGGAGTGAGGCCGTTTGCAGAAAGTTAATCACAAACACTTCGAAGAGTATGACCCAGAGCGAAGCCAGGGCATACGACACAAGCCATGGCGTTTTGTAGCGCCAGGACAGAGCGGGACGGACCAGGGAAATGACATTGGCCAAAATCCAGTAGGCGCAGAGATAAAGTCCAGCGGGTGCCGCCAGACGGGTTTCCAGTATCATGGCGCCGACCAGGGCCAGAATATGCGCCTGCAGCGGTCTTTGCCGGATAAACGTGATCACGAGCCAGGGCGTGATGAGATCCAGATAGCCGAGCGAGCCCAAAAGATAAGGCAGGATCGTGATCTGAATAAAGCCGATGATCAAAAGAAAGACGACATCCTTGGTCAGGCTGCCGGTGTTGGGGCGCGGTCGCCACCGTCTCATGGTGCGACGCATCCGGGTCAAGGCATCACGGCGCTCGAGGATGTCCATGTTCAGCCACCCTTTTGCTCATCAAATGGTTTGTCCAGCCACGACTCGCCGGCTGTTTCGATAATTTTCTGGAGTTCCTGATCATGATTTTCCAGAACGATCACTTCCTCGATCCGATCGAAATCAGTCCAGGGTTCCACAGTGATGGTCTGGGAAATATTATCGGATTCATAGCTGATACGCACGACTTTACCCACGGGCAGGCCTTTCGCAAAACCGCCGATGATGCCCGAGGTGATGAGAGTATCCCCGATCCGCACTTCCGCCCGGCGATTCAGCTTTAAAAGAGCATGCGTATCCGCGCCCTTCAGCACGCCGCGGACGCGGGTTCTTTGCAGGAGCACGTCCAGGTTGAAGTTGGCGTCGACCAAAAGATGCACGTCGGCAAATTTCTGTCCGGTCCGAATCACGCGGCCGACCACGCCTTCCGCGGTGACGACGGGCATGCCCACTTTCACGCCATCACGCTTGCCCTTGCTCACGCGCAGCGTTTTGAAACTCGGATAACTGCGCGCGCCGATCACTTCCGCGACCAGATGCGCCCCTTGAAAATGCTGGGTGAAACCTAAGAGGTTTCTAAGACGGGCGATCTCCTGCAGCTTATCTTCATAATCGAGGAGTTTGGTCTTCAGAACCGCGACGTCCGATTTCAGCTGCGTGTTTTCCTTGGCCACGCCGGTCAGGGCAAAATAATGATTCCAGACCCGACCGACAAAGCCGCTGCCGTTATCCCAGACATATTCAAAGGGATAAAGAATTTCCTGCGCCACGAGCGTCAGTGTCGATCCTGTGCTCCAGGGATTCAGAGCTGAAGAAAAGAAGACGAAGGGCGACAGAAGCGATGCCACCAGGACTAACCGCCAAAAAAATCTGGCCTTGCTTTTCGCCATGGACACAAACTCCAGGATCGCGTCGGCCCCGAGGGGGCAGGCATGGAAAACGTGGGTGAAGGAAAGGCTCAGGGGAAGCCCACTGAGCCGTACATTGACTAAAAGTCAGTCATAAATGAGGAAGAACCGTGCTCAGCGCAGGGCCACGTTGCTCAAAATATCAATCTGATCCAGCGCCTTGCCGCTACCCAGCACGACGGCTGTCAATGGGTCTTCGGCAATCATGATAGGCAATCCGGTCTCTTCGCGCAAAAGAATATCGAGGTTCTTAATGAGAGCGCCGCCACCGGCGAGAACAATGCCCTTGTCCACGATATCAGCAGCCAGTTCGGGAGGCGTTTTTTCAAGGGCGATGCGAACCGTTTCCACAATGGTATTGACGGGTTCGGCGATAGCTTCGCGAATTTCCTCGGAAGCGACTTCGATCGTTTTGGGAATACCAGCGACCAGATCGCGTCCTTTGACGTGCATGGTCTGAATTTCATCATCGGGATAGGCCGTGCCGATCGCGATCTTGATCTGTTCCGCGGTCCGCTCACCGATCAGGAGGTTATACTTTCTTTTGAGGTAGTTGACGATGGCTTCGTCCATCTTGTCTCCACCCACGCGCACCGATTTGGAGTACACAATACCCGCCAGCGAAATCACCGCAACTTCCGTGGTTCCACCGCCGATGTCGACGATCATGTTACCGCTTGGCTCGGAAATAGGCAGACCGGCGCCGATGGCAGCCGCCATGGGTTCTTCGATCAAATGCACTTCGCGCGCGCCGGCGGATTCTGCCGATTCTTTAACAGCGCGCTTTTCCACTTCTGTGATGCCGTAAGGTACGCAGATGATGATACGAGGTTTCACCATGGTCCGGCGATTGTGGGCTCGCTCAATGAAGTAGCGCAGCATGGCTTCGGTAATTTCGAAGTCTGCGATCACTCCGTCTTTCATGGGGCGAACGGCGACGATGGAACCAGGGGTCCGGCCCAGCATGTCCTTAGCTTCTTTGCCCACTGCGAGTATTTTCTTCCCTCCGCGAACGTCCCTTTGCACGGCGACGACGGAAGGCTCGTTCGTCACGATCCCTTTGCCTTTGACATAAACAAGAGTGTTGGCGGTTCCCAGGTCGATAGCCAAATCATTCGAGAACATTCCAGCCAACCAGTCGAAAATCATCCCCTATCTCCTGTTTCCTAATAAACGATTTCTGTCTGCAGCTTATTATTAAAGCACGTTCTTGCGCATCCTCCAAACAAAGAAAGGGCCTGACCTGAAAATTTTCGAGATCGTCGGAACCAGCGCTGTCTTCGCCCCGAGACGATCACGTGGGTCTTCAGAATTTGCCACTGCTTTGGGCAGAGGAATGCAGTCACGGAGAAGCCACAAAATCCTTGCAATCCATCTTAACGGCGCTCTCTGACTATGGTAAAGGTAGTAGCTTATCTAGTGCGCATGGGTAAATTGCGTCAAAAAGTACAGAATCAACTCTCAGCGTTGGGGAAAAAGGGGTCTAGGATGCTTAAGTGGAAGAGAACGACGGACTTGGACGCCAAGTCGCTTACGAAGTCTTGGCAGTCTTATACCGTTTTGATTTTGGCCATGGGGGCCATGCTATTCTTTGGCGT
Organism: Oligoflexus sp.; assembly: GCF_035712445.1. Classification (NCBI taxonomy): domain Bacteria; kingdom Pseudomonadati; phylum Bdellovibrionota; class Oligoflexia; order Oligoflexales; family Oligoflexaceae; genus Oligoflexus; species Oligoflexus sp. Next base: position 40,049 of record NZ_DASTAT010000056.1, read on the forward strand.
GTGCCAGCCTCATGAAGGCGGGTTCATGCCTCCGAGTGGCGCCGCTGCCTCCGTGGACGGCATCAAAATCAGTTCGCTCGACTTCCGTCGTTTGCACAGCAATATGACAAACCAGTACCAGCAGCAGTTTCGGGACCAATTCGATCCGGTCGCGATGGGTATTTCCCAGCGTGTGGTCGATCAGCTGGTGGATTCCACGGTCCTTTATGTCGAAGCTACAAAAAACGGCATCTATGCCACCGACGATGAAATCGAAAAACTGATCGTCGAAGGCGAATATTTCAAGAACGAGAAGGGCGTCTTCGATCCCGAGCTGTTCAAGCGTTACCTGAAAAGCCAGGCGCATACCGAAGCGAGCTTCACCGAAGAAATCCGCAAAAACCTGGTCGTGAATAAATTCCGGAGCCTTCTGTCGAGCACCTACCGTCCTTCGGAAAAATTCGCGGAGATCAACTATCTGATCGACGAATCCAAGGTGAACGTCGAGTACCTGCGCCTGGATCCGAACACCATCCCGGTGAAGATCGACCAGGCGGAGATCGACAAGTTCATGAAGGAAGGCGGCGAAGCCAAGGTCAAGGAATACTACGAGAAAAATCAGAGCGAATTTAACCAGGACAAGAAGGTCAAGGCTCGCCATATTCTGATTGGCTACAAGGAAGCCCGTGCGGCGGCCGGTGAGGCGGCGAAACGCACGAAGGACGAAGCCAGGGCCCTGGCGCAGAAAGTGGCGGCGGAAGCCAAGGCCAAGAGCGGTGAATTCGCCAAGCTGGCGGAAAAATACACGGACGATCCGAGCGGCAAAACCAAGGGTGGCGATCTCGGCTTCTTCAAAAAAGATCAGATGGTCAAGGAATTCTCGGACGTGGCCTTCGCCATGCAGCCGGGCGCCGTGAGCGATGTGGTCGAATCGCCCTTCGGTTTCCATATCATCAAGGTGGATACCGTCCAGGAAGCCAAGTCGGTTTCGTTGGCTGAAGCTCAAAAAGAGATCGCGGAAAAGCTGATTGCACGCGACAGAAAACCAGCTATCCTGGCGGAAAAAGTCAAAGCTCTGCAGGCTGCTCTGAAGGAAGGCAAAGGTCAGGAGCTGATGCAGGAACTCGGCGTCTCGTGGAAAGAAACGGGCGATTTTAACCTCGGCTCCCGCGTGATCCCCGGTGGACTCGGCTCGGACAAGTCGGTTCGGCAGGCGATCGCCGGTCTGAAGAACCCAGGGGACATCAGCCCCGAAGCCGTCAACGTGAATGGAGTGCAGTATATTCTGCGTCTGAAGTCGAAAACTCCCGCCGATCCGGCTAAGCTGGATGAAGCGAAGCGCAAGGAGCTGGTCGAAGGCGCCAAGTTCATGGAGTCGTATCCGCTCTTCAATAGTATGACCACGCAGATTCGTAAGAAATACGAAAACGATGGAAAAATTTATAAGAATCCGCAATTTGTCCAGTACGATGCTTTGCTGAACAGCAAGACACCAACTGAGTAACATAGTTCCGACGGAAGCTCTGTGGTATCCTGTCAAAAAGTCTCAGACAGATGCTGCGGAGCTTTTTGTATTTCAAGCGAGTCGCCCATGACCAGCGCTTTGATCATTCGAAAACCGACGAATCTGGAGCAGCATCAGCTGCTTCAAGCGCAAAGCCTTGTGGCGGCGACGGATCCAGCCTATTTGCAGCTGGTGACGCGCGCTCATGATGAACATTACGCCTGCCTCGCTCTTTTAAAAGAGAGCCTTCTGAAGCATAAAATCACCTTCCAGGAAGCCACGCGCGGCGATCACTGGCCCCAGGGTGACTTTGATGTGGTCATCGCCCTTGGGGGTGATGGTACCTTGATCACCGCCAGCTACGGACTCCGACCCGGATATCCTTTGATCGGGATCCGCTCGTCCTCGGCCAGCGTCGGGTTTCTTTGCGCCGGTGATCAGAGCAATGTGGGTGATGTGATACGGCGCTATGTGGAAGGTCGTCTCATGTATGTCGAACGGAAACGTCTCAGCGCGCAGATTGCCCGCGCCGCGGGACCTCAGGAATCCATTCCGACTCCCGCTCTGAATGACTTTCTCTTTGCCGCCGCCAGCCCGGCTGCGACCACGCGCTATCACATCGGTTTTCAGGGGCGCGTCGAGTCCCATCGTTCCAGCGGCATCTGGATTGCCACGGCGACCGGCAGCACGGCTGCGATCGGTGCAGCCGGCGGCGTGCCGATGGATGCCGGTGATCAGCATCTGCAATTTCTGGTACGCGAGCTTTATCATCGCAAAGAGGAAGGGCTCGTGATCACCCATGGCTTTGCCGACCCGGCCCATGATGATTTTTGGATCGAAAATCACTGTCCGGCCGCGATTCTCGCGCTCGATGGCGAAAAGCAGGTCATCAAAATCAATTTCGGAGATGTGATTCGCTTCACGCATGCCGAGCCGGTTCGCGTCGCCGTGCGTCCCAATTCGGATTGATTCGGTTATACTCATGGGAGGGAGGACCCTGTCATGAGATTCCGTCACGTCGTGATCCTGTTTGGATTGTTCTTCATTGCCTGTAAAACCACATCCGAGGAAGCGCCGCGGCCCGCCGCCCCGATCCCAGCAGTTCAGTCTGAAGAGACGACTCCTTCTGTGGAGCCATCCCCCGCGTTGCAATCCACGCCCAATCTGGTCACACCCGGTTCCGATGAAGTCCTGATTCGCCGAGGTCCGGGCGCACGCTGTCCCAATGCGGTGGAACTGGATGAAATCGAGCAGGCCGTCCAGACTTTGGGGCGCGATACGATCAACCTCGTCGACGGGGATTTGAAGAACCTGCGTAAAACCAGTTCGCGAAACGATCGCGACGGTATCAGTTCCTGCTGCAACCAACTTGAGCAGCTGGCCCAGGACGTCGAGATCATGAATGAAGACAAGGCTGCGGCGACGCCTTACACGCAAAGGATTCGAAGCCTCACCCTTCAGCTTTGCCCACCTGCGGAATGATGCCCCTATGCTGCATCAGTTGATGCAGCATCGTAATCAGGGCATCCCGGTTGACCGGCTTGGTGATGTGCTGGGTGAAGCCTTTATCCAGGCATTGCTGCCGCTGTTCTTTCAGGGCGTGGGCCGTCAGGGCGATGACCGGCAGCTGATAGCCAAGCCTTCGGATCTCGGCAATCGCCTCGAAGCCATCCATGATCGGCATCTGAATATCCATCAGCACCACATCATAGGTTTTCGTCTGGATCTTCTCGATGGCTTCACGCCCATGATTCGCAAGCTCCGCTTCACAGCCCGCCATCTTCAGAAAGCGCTGCACCACGATTTGATTGTCCAAAGAATCTTCGACCAGAAGGAGCTTCAGCCCGTCAATGCGCAAGCTTTGAGCGGGTATGGGCGACGCTGCGGGTCGCGCCATGACCTTTGGAGAGCTTTGAAAGACCACCTTGGTCGTCACGCCCGGATCTATGGTGATGGTGAAGGTGCTGCCCTGTCCCGGCAGGCTCGAAGTGAGTTCCAGATCCCCGCCGAGCCCGGCCGCCAATTTTTTCGAGAGCGTGAGTCCCAGCCCAGTGCCACCGAATTTCCGAGTCGTGGAAACGTCGGCCTGGCTGAAGGGACGGAAAAGTTTTCGGGCCTGCTCGGCTGAGATGCCCGGCCCGGTGTCGGTCACGACAAAGGCCAGCAGCATTTTGCCGGAAGGGTGGCGTACGTTTTTAACGGTGACTTCGATGGACCCGCGTTCGGTGAACTTCAACGCATTGCCAACGATATTCATCAGGATCTGTCTCAGGCGCAGAGGATCGGTTTGAATGGTCGCGGGGATCGGTCCATCCGCCGAGACGATCAGGTTGATGCCTTTTTCCAGAGCCTGCAGATGCAGAAGGGTCGTGATGTCGGTCAGGATTTCCTCGATCGGGACTTCCTGCTTTTCAAAATCAAGTTTGCCCGCCTCGACTTTGGATAGATCAAGGACATCGTTGATGATGTTGGAGAGCAGCTCGCCATTGCGCGTCACAGCGCTCACATAATTCGTGCGTTCCGCCTCGCTCAGCCCCTGACTCACAAGAAGTTCAGAATAACCCAGGATGGCCCCAAGGGGCGTACGAATTTCATGGGACATATTTGCCAGAAAGGCGCTTTTTGCAGCGTTGGCGGCATCGGCAGCTTCCTTCGCGATCCGCAGGTTCTGTTCATAGGACCTTTGATCGGTGATATCGGCCAGCACCGTGATCACACCACGGAGCCGGCCGGAACTTTCATTGATGTCCGGAATGCAGATGACCTCGCAAAGCCTCGGCTTCTGGCCCGAGAACTCATATTCAAAGGTCAGCTTCCGCTCCGACGTCCCCGTGAATAAAGGCTGCATTCGGGCCTCGACATCCGCCCCCAGCACATCGCCTATGGAACGACTATGCACAGCGTCCTTGACAAGATTCTGCCACTGCAGCCAGGTTTCATTGGCAAAGAGCGTATTCTGATACTGATCGAAATAAATGATGCCATCGGGGAGAGCATCGGTGATGGTGCGAATTTGATTCGCGCTATGCCGCAGCTCTTCGGTCTGCTCGGCCACCTGACGCTTGAGTTCCTGTTCGCTGAGTCGTGTCTTGTCCTCGGCCTGCTGACGCTTGACAAAAAGCGCGAGGCGAATCGTGAGATCCTCCAGAACCTCGCTTATTTTTTTATCAGCCGCCTTGGGGTGCGAAGTGAGAAATTCAATCAGACCCACGCGATCCGCATCAAGATTCACTCGCAGCTGCAGATGGTGAACGAGCAGGGAAGCCTCGGCACGGCAGACCTGCACCAGCTCGGTGGCTTCGGGTTTCAATAAGGGATTCGTGCGCTGCGAATAAGAAGCGGCGAATTCCTGGATGATGGGATCATCCGTGTGCCATGTGTCTTCCAAACGGAAAGGGCCGGCATCGGGTGATCCGCTCCATACGGCTCCAAACTCCCAGCCCATGCCCCGGCAGATGATATGGATGAACTGATGAAATGCTTCATCCACCGCGTCAGCGTCCACAAGAGCCTTGGTGACTTCCAGCTGGGTGGATTGCAGGGCTTCCGCCATAAGGCGTTCGCTGGCATCGTGAATGAAGATGCCGAAGACGAGGTCATCGTCCGCTTCCACCAGCGTGGTTTTGATATCCGTTGAAATCTCCTGCCCGTTCTTGAGGAGCAGCTGCAGACGATTGATTCCGGTCAGCATCTGACCCGGGCTGCGCGTTGGATCCTGAAGCCTTGAGGGGATGAATTTTTCAATGAAGCGGGCTCCCAAGAGTTCGTCCTGGCGCCAACCGGTCAGCTGCAACAGCTGCGCGTTGCAGAAGGTGATGCGGCCGTCCTGGTCCACGGCGACGAAAGCATCCATGGCCGAGTTCAGGATCGTGCGATAACGCTGCTCGGCTCGTTCGAGCTGGTCTATGCTGGGAAAAGCCAGGGCTTTGGGAATCAGGAAGTAAAGGGCGATAGCTGTGGCGAGGGACACGAAGGCGGTCAGGGCTTTGATCAAGCCTTGCACGGCGTAGTAAGGCTGCCAGACCGTAAGGATCTCGATCATGTGTGTCAGGCCGCAGGCGGTGATAAAGAGCGCGAACAGAACAAAGATCCAATTGAACTTGAGGTCACGCCTTTTCCGCACCAGGGTCAGCAGCAGAAAAGGAATGGCAAGGTAGGCAAAGCCGATGAACGCATCGGACAGGACATTCAACCAAAGGATATCTGGACGCCAGAGATAGCAGTGTCCGTGAGGCATGAAAAAATCCGAGGCCAGGAAATTTCGAATCAATTCCATGACGGACGCATCTCCGATAGTTACGGACTTCCGAATCAGACTTAAAAATTCCACTGCAAAAGGTTGCCAGTGACCACACCCAAAACGTTGGCCAGGACATCCTGCTCATCGAATTTGCCGCCGCGCCGCTGATCTGAGGCTTCTTTGAGCAGCCCTGCTGCGAGGACGATGCCCGATGACCAAAGTCGGCACGCGGGCGTGAGGTCCACGCTTTTTTCGAGCGCCTGGCAGCTTTTCATGGTCGCTTCTACAGCTACTGAGGATAAACCAAAATGGGCGGCTTTGTCTGTGGGCAAACGGGCGGGAGCTGCGAACGAATTGCTGGAAGCCAGGAGTAGAGCCGCATGGATCAGGCCCCTGTTTCGAAATTCATACAGGCGATTTTTGGATGGCACGACTGTCCTCCCCTTCTTCAGCTTTTGTGGATTGTCATCTTTGAATTGTCACAGAAGACTTGTTTTGTCCACGAAGGAATCCCAAGATAGAATGGAAGCTATCCGTCTCTTTTCGTTGTCAGAACAAGGTGAATGACCATGGCAAGCTCCACGAATGCTTTGACCGTCAAGTATACGATCCATGCGCCGCTCCAGGAGGTCTACAAAGCCTGGGTTACGCCGCAGCTGGTGCAGCGCTGGGGGCCGGAACGGGCGACTGTGGATGCGAGGGTCGGCGGTCACTTCCGTTTTGAAAGCCGTTCGGAAGATAATCCCAAGGACCTGCATCTGGTCACAGGCGAATATAAAGAGCTGGTCCCGGCACAAAGGATGGTCATGACCTGGGTTTATCAGGGGCCGATGGCGCCGGGGAAAAAGATCGAAACCCTCGTCTCGGTGAACTTCACAGAACTGGCGCCTCGCGTTGTCGAACTGGATTTGACGGAAGAAGGTCCGTCATTGGCAGATGAAGAGGCTCGCGAGGCCGGTCAGCAGGCATGGATGGAAGCTTTGAAAATGCTGGAGATCCTCTGCTCAGCCAAATGATAGATGCTGACTGATCCAGTGGCCTTGGGAAATACAGGCCTGGATCAGAAAGCCGCCGGTGGGCGCATCCCAGTCCAGCATTTCCCCAGCGCAGTAAACCCGAGGGCAGGCCGTCAGCATCAGATTCGCGTCGAGATTCTCCCAGCGAAGCCCGCCCGAGGATGAGATGGATTCCAGCAGAGGCCGCGGCTGTTCGAGCTGCAGCGGAAAGTGTTTGATGAGCCGGGCCAGTGTCGCAAGATCACGCGCTGCCTCGGGTTCGGTCATATGAAAGAGCAGGGCCTTGCTGCCAGGACTCAGCTGCAGAAATTTCTGAGCCCGCCGCATCGGGGAAAGATTCTCCCGCGTTTTCTGCAGCCGCTCCAGGACCTGCTCGGCTGTCAGATCCGGTTTCAGATCCAGATGCACGACCCCGCTAACGCCTGCAAAATAAATGGGCGTTCCTTCCAGGCCATACTCTGTGATCACAAGGTCGCCTTTGCGTTCGCCACGCGGGGATTGCAGAAGGATGTTTTTGATCGGCTGACCTTCCGCTTCCTTCAAAAAAGCCTCCGGCCACTTCACTTCAAAGCCAGTGTTTGATGGGGCGAAAGGCGTGAAGCTCATGCCCTTGGCAGCGAACATCAGCGGCCACGCAGGCGCATCTTTTTCATAGCTGCCGCCGCCCAGTGCAAAGATCACAGCATCGAAGGTCCCGAGTTTTTCACTCGTGCCGATCAGATCCCAGCCGCCCTGATCGGCGGCCTGAAAGTCTTTGATTTCCGTATTCAAACGAATGCTGACGCCCAAATCTTCGAGCCGCTTTTTCCAGTTTCTTACGAGCAAAGCCGCGTGCATCGTTTCCACGAAATAGCGCTGGCTCGTGCCGAGGAAGGTGCCGATGCCGAGTTTCTCTTCGATGAAGGCGATCCAATCTTTCGGACCAAACTCCGCAAGGCAGGCCCGCCAATGATCGTCCGGGCCCGTGTAATGACGCGCGAACGCATCGAGCGGCAGACTGTTGCTGATATTCAGTCCCGATCCACCGGCGATATAGAGTTTCCAGGAAAGCCCCTTGCGTTTCTCAAAAAGAGTCACCGCATGACCAGCCACAGCCAGCCCATCCGCGGCCATAAGCCCGGCGGGTCCACTGCCGATGACTGCGATGCGACGCGGAGACTTCACTGAAAGACACCCACTTCACGCCAGATTTCGCCGCGGATCGTTTCCAGAATCAGGTCCTCTCCGTCATGGCCCAGCACATAGTTGTGATTGATGGGCACCTTGCCCGACGGAGTATCCAGGGCATAGGTGGGAATCCCGAGACCGGTGATATTCCCGCGGAGGGATTTCATCACTTCGATGCCGCGACGCACCGAGACGCGCAGATGCTCGGTGCCTTCGACCGCATGCGGATGAAACACATAGTAAGGTCGCGCGCGGATTCGGAGCAGTCCACGGCAGAGCGCCATCATGCGTTCGGGACTATCATTCACGCCCCGCAGCAAAACCGCCTGATTGCCGACGGGAATGCCGGCATTCACGAGGTTCGCCACCGCCTGCTGGGCTTCCGGCGTAATTTCTTCGGCGCAGTTGAAGTGAGTATTCACATAAATGGGATGATACTGGGCCAGCATGCGAGCCAGTTTTTCGGTCACGCGATAAGGCAGCGTCACTGGAGTCCGGGTTCCAAAGCGTATGATTTCCACATGCGGAATCGCCCGGATTCTTTGCACCAGCTGCTCCAGGGCCTGATCGGAAGCCATGAAGGCATCACCGCCCGTGATCAGGACATCACGGATCGCAGGATTGCTGGCAATATAGTTGATACCGTTGTCGATGATGGTGCGGTTGAAGTGGAGGCCGACTTCATCATCGCGTCTTTTGCGAAAGCAATAGCGGCAGTAAACGGGGCAGAGCTGCGCCACACAGAAGGCCACGCGGTCGGGATACACATGCACGACTTCGCGAACCGGCGAATGCGGAACTTCCGACAGCGGATCGGCGACGCCGAGCGAATCCTTCAGCTCCTCGACCCGCGGCAGAGCCTGCAGGCGAATCGGACAATCGGCTTCACCCGCATCTATCTTAGGCAGCATAAGCCCCATGTAATAGGGCGTGATGCCGGCGTTGAAAAGTTTTTGCAGTTCGGAGAACCCGCGCTCTTCCGTATCCTTGAGCTGCAGAACGGCTGCGGCCTGGGCGGCATCCATCACCTGATGCTTCATCTGCCAGCGCCAGTTGATGAAGCTGTGCGGGCTCACACCGAAGCGTGCCGCGGTCCTGGACGTCAAGGAAGCAGGATCGTTCGCCAGAGCTAAAAATTCTTCTGGGATCAATTGAGATGCGGTATCCTTGGTATCCATTATCCGTCCTTCTATGTCGTAGTGGCGTTTCCGCGTCGCCGCATTGTATAGGAGCCAGCGTTGAAGATCAATCGTCTCGTCTTAGCCTCGACCTCACGTTTTCGGCGGGTTTTACTGGAACAATCGGGGATCCAGGTATTCGGAATCGCGCCGCAGTGTGATGAGGAAGCCATCGTGGGCAAGAGTCCCTTGGAGACCGCGCGCTTGCGGGCCGATGCCAAGGCTCTGAGCGTGGGCATCGTTCATGAAAACTCCATAGTCATTGCCGCGGATCAGGTCCTGGAATTCCAGGGACGCGCTTATGGCAAGGCTCTGGACGAGGACGAAGCCCGTCAGCGTCTGCGCGAATTCTCGGGGCAGGTGCATCGCCTGCACAGTGCCTTCAGCCTTGCTTTTTACGAAGCCGATCGACCCACGCCGCGCCTCGTCTCATCCCAGGTGACAACAGCCACTTTAGGCATGCGATCTTTGGACCCGGATGAACTGGATGCTTATGTAAAGACGCGGGAGTGGGAAGGTTGCGCGGGCTGTTATCAGTATGAAAACCGCGGCGCGCAACTTTTCGATTGGGTGGATGGCGATCATACCACCATCATCGGCCTGCCGGTTCTGTCGCTGCTCAAAGAGCTGCGGAAGCTCGGCATCAATACCCTGACGCAGCCCATGGGGCCCTGGGATTTGCTGCCTCCGGTCAGGCCTTGACGCTGGAGCTCGGGCAGATCCGATTCAGAACGCAGCGCTCGCATTCCGGAATGCGGGCCTTGCACACGTAACGGCCGAGCAGGATAAACCAGTGATGCGCGTCCGGAAGATAGGACGGGGGAACAAGATCGAGCAGAACCAGCTCGGCTTTTTCCGCCGCTTTTTCATTATGCAATCCCAGCCTCTGCGTGACGCGAAAGACATGCGTGTCGACGGCCAGCGTGGGATGTCGATGCAATTCCCCTAAAATCACATTCGCCGTTTTCCGTCCAACGCCGGGCAGAGCTTCCAACTCTTCGCGCGTTTCCGGGACCCGGCCCTGATATTTTTCCAAAAGGATGCTCGTCAGCTTTGCAACATTTTTGGCCTTGGTCGGGGCCAGTCCGATGGATCTGATCTTCTGTAGAAAACCCTCTTCGCCCCAGCCGCGCATGATCTCGGGAGTGAAACCCTGCGCATAGATCGGCTCCATGACCTTATTCACCTGTTTATCCGTGGCCTGGGCGGAGAGCACCACGGACACGAGCAGCTGATAGTCGGTGAAATAGATCAATTCGCAGCGCGGATCAGGATTTTGCTCGCGCAGTTTTTCCAGAATTTGGATGACGGCTTCGCGACGGCGAGCGAGGGAGGCAAGGCGTGGCACAAGTATCCTCCCTGGACGAACTTCTTTTACTCAGAAACTTCCAAAGTCACGTCACCGTAAACTTTACACTGGCAGGCGAGGCGTTCGTTGGGTTCAGCCGCCATGGTTTCCAGGAAATCCTTTTCGTCATCCTGGATCGGGCTGATGTTTTCCGCGCCCTTGACGATCTTGACCATACAGGCACCGCAGGCGCCGTCACGGCAGCCGAAGAGTATCGAGGTATCATGCTCTTCGCACATGTCGATCAAAGCATAGCCATCTTTGACGTCGAGTGTAAGATTGTCGGTCGTTATGTGTACTTTTGGCATATAATCTCCTGTATGCGAGCCGCCACTCTTTGTTTCCGCTGTTGGGAACCTCAATATAAGAGCGTGGCCAAAAATGTCTATCATTAATCCGAGGAATTTTCAGGAAAAATCCTGATTGTTTCCATATCAAAAATAGTCTATTTATATCATGGGGTTAAGTTTATCGATCAGCACCAAAATGAATGCTATGCCGGGGTTCATGTTCAATCATGACGGGCATGTGAAGAGAGTTACCAAGCTGCCCATGAACTGCTAAATTAGGTGACTTTCATTCTATAGTTTGGTGAGTCAGGAGCAAATACTAAATGAATCAAAACAAGAGCGGTCCAGGGACTAGTCTCGTGGGATGGAATATCAAGAGCTGGCTGTCCGCGTCGGTCAACACCCTCGACGATGCCGACCTGGAGTTGGTCTACTGCGGCAGCGATGTTCCCTCCAGCCAATGCCTCAGTCTCGTGAAAGAATCCATTCCCGCCTGGCAGAGCCGCGCGGTGAATTTCGATGAGGGCGACTTCTTTGTTTTGAGTGGCCAGCAAAAACCGGTCGTCATCATGCGGGCGAAAAGTCCGACCGAGGCTCAGAAACGTGATGCTGGTCTTTTGGCTCCCAGCGCGTATGGCCAGGCCCGCGATCTGGTCGGCCGTGCCGTTTCGGAAGTTCGCAAATTCAAGTCTCAGAAAGTCAACCTGCGTTTTGAATCCTGCCAGGATCGCGAAATTCTCGGCGCCCTTGTGGGACTTGAACTCGCAGCCTATTCCTATAAGCAATCAGTCGCGGCGCAGCCGGCTCCTTTTCCTGCACTTGGATTGTCGGTGAAAGCGGAGCTGAAGGACGAAGCACAGGCGATTGCGATGGGGACCAATATCGCGCGTCACCTCGTGAACTCGCCCCCGAATCTTTTGTATCCGCAAAGCTTTGCCAATGCCGTCGTCGAACTTTTTGCCAACGTTCCAGGGTTGAGCATCGATGTCTGGGATGAGGCGCGTCTGCAAAAAGAAAACATGGGCTTGATTTTGGGTGTCGGCGGCGGCTCGGAAAATCGTCCCTGCATGGTGCACCTCCGCTACCGTCCCGAAGGGAAAAGCGAAGCGCCGCTTGCTCTGGTCGGCAAAGGCATTACCTTTGACTGCGGAGGCCTGGACATCAAAGACCCGGCCGGCATGCGCCTCATGAAAAAGGACATGGGCGGGGCCGCCGCAGCCGTGGGCACCCTGTACTGGATGACCCAGAGTCAGTTTGCGCGTCCGCTTGATGTTTATATCCCACTGGCGGAAAATGCAATTTCAGGGAAGTCCTATCGGCCCGGTGACATCCTGCGGGCAAAGAATGGGATGACGGTCGAGATTCACAATACTGATGCTGAAGGTCGTCTGGTTCTGGCCGACGCCATGGCTGTGGCCGGAAGTCAGAGCGGCTCGGATAAACCTGCAGCCATCATGGTGGTGGCGACCCTGACCGGCGCCATCAAAATTGGTCTGGGCTCTGATGTTGCGGGTTTCTTCAGCACGGACGAGGCGCTGGGGCAGGTCATCAGTAAACGCTCCCAGGAATGGGGCGACCTGATGTGGCGCATGCCACTGTTTGATGGATATCGGTCACGCCTTGATACGAACGTGGCGGATATCAATCACTGTGCGACGGGATCCTATGGTGGGGCGATCACTGCCGCGCTTTTCCTGACGGAATTCGCCAAGGGCTATCCGTTTTCCCACATGGATATCTATGCGTGGACGGATGGTGAACGCGGCGCTCTGCGCGAGGCTGGTGGAAGTGGGCAGGCCGTGCAATGTTTGGCGGGTGTTTTGCAGAGTTTTGGTTTGTAACGCCGAAGAGGAGATAGATTTTGGATTCCATCGTGTTCGAAGTTCTGGTCATCTTTGCTCTCATTATGCTCAACGCATTTCTTGCAATGTCTGAGATGGCGATAGTCTCCTCGAACAAGGTGCGACTCCAAACTCTGGCCAATCAAGGCAAGGTGGGTGCTCGGGTGGCCCTGGCGCTCATTGAGGCGCCCTCGGACCTGCTCGCTTCGGTGCAGGTCGGCATCACCATGGTCGGTGTTCTGGTTGGTGCCTTCGGGGGATCGACCATCTCCGCAAAGCTGTCCTTCTGGATCGAAAGCTCCATCCCGCTGCTCGCACCGTGGGCTGATGGGATCGGTCTTGGCATCGTCGTCGTCATCTCGTCTTATTTTTCCCTGATCCTCGGTGAGCTTGTACCCAAGCGGGTGGCTTTGACCAACCCCGAGCAGACGGCGGCTTCCGTGGCCCGTTCGATCCGACTTCTGTCGGCTGCGTCCAAACCCGCTGTCCGTTTTCTCTCCTTCTCCACCGAATGGGTTTTGCGCATCCTCGGTTTGGATCGCGTGAAAGAACCCCAGGTGACAGAAGAGGAGGTGAAACTCCTCGTCGAGCAGGGGACAGAGGCCGGGATTTTCGAGCAGGGTGAAGAAACCATTATCAAGCGCACGCTGCGCCTGGGTAGTCTTTCCGCCGGTGATATCATGACCCCGCGGACCAAGATAGAAAGCTTTGATATCAGCGACAGTTTCGAACAGGTGCTGGAACGCGTGATGGAAACGCGTCACACCTATTTTCCCGTGTATGACGGCCAGGTCGATAACCTTGTCGGACTTCTGTCGGCGAAGCGCATGCTTTACGCCATTGCGAAAAATCCCAAGAACTGGGACATCCGCCAGGCCATGATGGAACCGATGATGGTGCCGGAGTCCGTGTCGGTTTTGGATGTACTCGAAAGCTTCAAGGAGAAGGGTGCCCACGTCGCGATCGTGATCGACGAATACGGTGGCATGGCCGGCATGCTGACCATGATCGACATGATGGAAGCCCTGGTGGGGGCCTTGCCGCATGGTCCTTTGGCTCATGATTCGAAGCTGACCCGGCGTGAGGATGGCTCCATTCTTTTGGATGGCATGACGTCCGTTCATGAGTTCGAGGAAATCTTTGAAGTCGACTTCTCGCACTTCACCGAAGGCGAAGATATCCAGACCATCGCGGGTCTGATCATGAAGCAGATGGGCCGTATTCCGAAGGAAGCCGATGTGATTCTGCTCGATCACCTTCGCATTGAAGTCGTGGATATGGACGGCCGGCGCGTGGATAAAATCCTGGTGCATCAGCCGCATCCGGACGCCCGCGTGATGGATGCCGACGGCGGTTGATTCTAAAGCGTCTGCGTATTCAGAAGATCGAACGATTGGATCGCGCTGATTTCAGGCACCATCGGTGTTGACTCGGGGCGCGGCCAGTTGTGATCGAGGATCTTCTGCCAGCCCACATGCAGTTTGAAGGACAGCACCATGCCGTTCATCAGCGTATTATCCGCCGCTGCATAGCTCAGATAACCGCGTTCGGTGTCCTTATGCAGAAGGCCGCCGAGGTCCACTGTATTCCGCAGTTTGCCGAAGAGTTCCTGATCACCGAATTCCTTGGCCGCAAGCATGCCGAAGAGCGTGGCAATGCGTGAGGGCCCACCGTAGCGCGATTCCCGCACCATCGCAAAAGGCCCGTATTCCCGCACGAAAATCTTTTTCCAGGTCGGATAGATCTTCGACTGATATTCGCGATCGAAGGGCCGCAGCATCACCATGGTCCAGGCGTTGGTATAGCCGCTCAGATAGGGAATGGCGATATCATGGGAGGGATGATAGGCCTCGCGATAGAGTCCGGTTTCCGGATCGATCAAACGCTCCTTCACGAACTTCATCACTTCTTCGCCATAGTATTTCGCATAGGGCGTTCCATAAAGACGATCGTAGATTTCAAGGCTCAAAAGGCCAATGGCATTGCACTGCACGAAATAGCGATCCGGCTCACAGACGACGCCGCGGAATTTCCCGCCTTTGGATTGCTCGACCTCCTCGACGATTTTTTGCGTGAGCCATGTGAATTCTTTCGCATAACGATCCGAACCCGTCATCAGCTGATAAAGGCCGTACATCAGGTTCAGATGGCCTTTATACATGATGTTGTCTTTGCAGATGGGATCATCGCCGAAACCATAGCGCTGCCAATCGTCCCAGACCTTCTTCGCCTTCATCTTATGAATCATCACCGACAGGTAATAGGAAGCCATGGGGGCCTCGTCGGGCTTGATCATGGCCAGTGACGGCATCCCGTAGGCCAGAAACGCAATGGCATACTTCCACATGTCCTGCTGCGATTCATCCCAGCCCTTGAACTGCTCGCCGGTGGCTTCCATTTCCGTATAAAGATGCCGCACATACTGCCACTGACCGAATTCATCCTTCTGGATCTGGCGATCAGCGGGCTCGGCGAAATAGGCTTCGACCTGCGGAAAACTGTACAAGTGGATGGCGACGGCCAGCGTCAGCGCAAGACCCAGCAAAACCAGTCCTGCCACCAGCTTCAGAATTCTATTGGGCTTCATGGGGGGTCCTTTGTGCAAGGGTAAGACCACCGAATTTCGCACAAATTACCGCTTATTTCCATCCAACATTTTCTTAATTTGAGCGTTGGCCTGACGTAGATTGAACTGCTGTGGGTCAAAGCTCTGCGTCAGGCTCCGCAGGGCTTCGGCGTGACTCGGATGCTGCGCGTCCTCCAGGGCTTCGAGCAGTTCCTCGTAGCCAAGCGAACCCCCGCAGTCCTCGGGAGGCGTGTGGCGCGCGCCGTCCACGCAGACAGGCGTGAGGCTATCGCGGGTTTTGCTCTGCACCTGTTCGATCTTGATCTTATGCATCCAGTTATCGCCCATGTCGTAGACATAGCGAAAACTCTTGACTTGCCGCCCTATGAGATCGCGCAGGTAAATCGTGCGGCTATCACCCTCTTCATCCTCGGCGCTGAAATCAAAGGCGGAAGGCCGTGAGGAATAGACCTCGCCCTGCTTGACGATAAAGCTGTGCAGGTGATTGTTCTTCCAGCCGAAGGCGCCCTGGATGGCGAGATGCAGTTCATGCAGACTGATCGCGTCGCTCACCTGCAGGCGACGCCAGATTCGGGGTTCGATGTCGGAGAGGCTGATGTGCAGAGTCACATCCTGTTCCTCCTTGGGAACAAGCCTGAGGCCGATCTCGCCGCGTTTTTTGTGCTTGTTCGGATCCCCTTGCATCGGCCGCTCCTTCTGAACTCATCATGCTGTTCTGATAATTTAACCAATCCAGGCCGGGAATTCTGCTGGAAAAACAATGGGTCATAGCTCCAGCGTTCGTATGGGTCAAGTCAGTGTACGCAAATTCGCTGGTGGACCTGTGGGTCCGTCCCCATTTTGCGGGGCATGGCTTCATAAGGGAAGGGATTTTCAGAGTATTGGAGTAAGGTGATTTTACGGGCAGGGCTTCCACCTTTGCGCAGGAGTTTGGAGACCATCCGCTTCGCTTCCCTTCTTACCTCCGTGATCATACTCATTTTATTCAGGGAAATGGCGGGTTAGAGTACATGCGGAGGCACCCATGAAGACCCATGATCAGCTGATGGACATCTATCACAAGGTGCGACGTCTCACAGAAGACCTGTGTCGGACCCTGACCGCTGAAGATAGCCTCCTGCAAGCCATGCCTGATGTCAGTCCACCCAAGTGGCATCTTGCCCATACAAGCTGGTTTTTTGAACGCTTTTTCCTGCGCACAGGTCCTGGCCAACGCCCGGCCTTTGATCCTGCCTATGATCATCTCTTTAATTCCTACTATGAGTCTGCCGGATCTTTTCATCCGCGGGCTCAACGCGGACTTCTTTCGAGGCCCGGCCTTGACGCGATTTTTGATTATCGGCATTGGGTGGATGCCCAGGTTCTCGAAGTCTGGCAGGACTATGGTGATGCGCAGCACGGAGAGCTGCGTGCTTCAGAGATCCTCGAAATAGGTTTGAATCATGAGCAGCAGCATCAGGAGCTGCTGCTTACCGATATCAAATATAATTTCTTCGCGCAGGTTCTGCAGCCTTCCCTGCGACCGGAACGAATCCTGCCGCCTGACACGCCTGTGCCACTCCTATGGGATCCCTTGCCGGAAGGAGTCCACACCATCGGGTACCAGGGAAAGGGTTTTGCCTTTGATAACGAAAAGCCCGCTCATCGCGCTTATATCAATCCTGTGGCCTTGGCCAACCGCCTCAGTACCAACGCAGAGTATCGGCGATTTATCCAGGATGGAGGATACCAGAGGGCGGAACTCTGGCTGTCGGAAGGCTGGCAATGGATTCGCACGGAAAAGCTGGAGCATCCTCTTTACTGGAAGAGGGACGCACGCGATGCATGGTCGCAATTCACCCTGCATGGTTGGGAAAATCTGCGAGACCATGAGCCGGTCTGCCATCTGAGTTATTTTGAAGCGGATGCCTTTGCCCGCTGGCAGGGCGCCCGACTTCCAAGCGAGAGCGAGTGGGAAGTGAGGGCCCAGCGCGAGCCCCTTTCCGGTCACTTCCTCGACTTCGAATCCCTGCACCCTTTATCGGCCCGGGAAGGGGAAAGCCAGATATTTGGTGATGTCTGGGAATGGACGAGCAGCAGCTATGCGCCTTACCCAGCCTATCGGCCTTTGAATGGAACCTTGGGGGAATACAATGGGAAATTCATGGTCAACCAGTATGTTCTAAGGGGCGGGTCCTGCGCCACCCCAGGGCATCATATCAGGCCGAGTTATCGAAACTTCTTTCCGACGACGGCGCGCTGGCAATTTGCAGGCGTGCGTCTTGCCAAGGATCTGCCATGAATCCATCGAATCTTCTGCGGAGCTATGATTTCGGCGTGAAGCTCACGGACTTTCGGCAGGATGTGCAGGACGGTCTGGGCCGGCAGCCGAAGTCGCTGCCGCCCAAATACTTTTATGATGAAAGGGGTTCGCAGCTTTTCAACCAGATCTGTGAAACACCCGAATATTACCTGACCCGCTGCGAAACGCAGATCCTGGCCGAACACGCGGCGCATATGCTTGAATGGGTTCCTGAACCTATTCTTCTGATTGAGCTCGGCAGCGGAAGCAGTACCAAGACGCGATATCTTCTGGAAGCCCCAGTCGCCATCAGCGCTTATATGCCGATTGATATCGCCAAGGAAGAACTGTTAAACTCGACCCGGGCTCTGGCCGAAAGGTTCCCCTCTGTTCCCATGCTGCCGATCTGCGCGGACTATACTCAGCTCACAGATTTGCCGCCGCTGGATCAGCGTGAAACCTCCCAGCGCCTGGTTTTTTTTCCGGGATCCACCCTGGGAAACCTGGATGAAGCGGAAGCCATCGGCCTCCTCCGAAACATTCACCAGCTGGTCGCGGGGCATGGATTTCTGCTCATTGGGGTTGATCTGATCAAGGATCCCCATGTTCTGAACGCAGCCTATAACGACCAGCAGGGGGTCACGGCTGCTTTCAATTTGAACCTGCTCCAGCGGATCAACCGCGAGCTGGGGGCTGACTTTGATTTGGATTCTTTTCGGCATAAGGCTTTCTTTCATGAAACGGCAGGGCGGGTGGAAATGCATCTGGAGTCCCTTCGTGATCAAATCGTTCGCTTGGGAACCATGTCCATCACCTTCAAAAAAGGCGAGACCATTCATACGGAGTCTTCCTACAAGTACAACGAGGATGAATTCGCTCGATTCTGTCAACGCGCCGGCTTCGTCACCTTGCAACGTTGGACCGATCCTCAGCATTTTTTTGCGGTGGTTCTGCTTCAGGCTCAAACATTGCTGCATTGAGATTGAACCAGGAGCAGACTTTTGACTCTGGATCCACAGAAGAATATTGATGAGCAGGACCTGAAGAACGCTTTGCGTTACCTTACGATCGAAGGTTCGCTGACCACCGTGATGGGCTCGCTCACCGGCGGGGCCTTTCTCGTGGCTTTTGCCCTCCTGCTCGGCGCCAGCAACACCGTCATCGGTCTGCTCGCTGCCGCCGCTCCTCTGTCCCAGGTGCTGCAGATACCCACGATTTACCTGATTGAAAAAGTAAGGGTCCGCAAACGCATCGTCGTCTTCGCCTCCACCTTCGCCCGCCTTTTCCTGCTCGGCAGCGCTTTCGCCCCCTGGTTTCCCATTCCGGAACTACGGCTTCCGCTCTTTGTGCTGGCGCTCTTTATTTATTATGCGCTGGCATCGATATCCGGTTGCGCATGGAATGCCTGGATGCGGGATCTGATTCCAGACGCCATCATGGGCAGATTTTTTGGCAAACGCCTGGCCATTTCCACAGCCTTCGCGGCCCTGCTTTCGCTCGGGGGAGGGGTCCTGCTCGACCACAACTTCGCGGAGCCATCCGGCGGCGTCATCTATGCTTTGCTTTTTTTCATAGGGTCGCTGGCGGGATTGATCGGGATATTCTATTTGAAAATGACCCCCGAGCCGCCCATGCATGCTCACGCCATTGAAAGGCTTTGGCCTCTTTTGAAGCAGCCTTTTCGCGATCAGAATTATCGGCGGCTCATCATTTTCCTGGCGGTTTGGAACTTTGCCGTGAACCTCGCCGCACCCTTTTACACTGTCTACATGATCAAGGTCCTGGATATGAAACTCAGCCTGATCATCGGCCTGTCGGTTTTGAGCCAGGGCATCAATGTTCTTTTCTTCCATGTCTGGGGCAAGCTCGCCGATCGTTTCAGCAATAAATCCTGTCTCACTGTCGCTGGGCCCCTCTTCATCATTGGGATCGGCATCTGGCCTTTTCTCACCTTGCCCGACAAGTACGCGCTCACTTTTCCCTTGCTGATCGTCATTCATGTGCTCTCGGGAATTTCAACCGCCGGTGTCACTCTCTGTTCAAGCAATATCGCGCTGAAAGCCGCACCTAAAGGCAAGGCTACGGTTTTCCTGGCCACCAATGCGCTGACGAATGGAGTGGCCGCGACAGTGGCTCCCATCCTGGCGGGACTTCTCGCCGATGTTCTGGCCAACGAGGAGCTGACTTTTAAGATCACCTGGCGGTCCATGCAAACCCATGCGGAACGGTTTGGTATGTCGGCGCTCAGCCTTCAGGGGACGGATTTTCTTTTTGTCCTGGCTTTTTTTGTGGGGATTTATGCCATTCACAGGCTCCTGGCCGTTACGGAGCAGGGGGATGTCGGCGAGAAAGTGGTCATCGTCGAACTTTATAATGAGACCCGGCATGCCCTGCGATCAGTCGCCAATATCGCCGGCATTCGGCATCTCACTTACTTTCCCTATGCGATCATTTTAGGAGCTTTGGATCAAAGCCGGCGCAGCATTCGCCACATTCGCACGCGGGTCCACGGGCATGGGCGTAAGCTGCGTCGGCCGATGATGCGTAGAAAATGGTCCTTCCGTCGATGATGAACGTCCGCAGTTTGCCAGGCGTGCTCGAACGCTTGTGCCGTGAGAGCACGCTTTGTGATCGTTCATTGCATCACATTGTCAAAACAGATCATCGACTTTTGAGCAGGATAATAGAAACCAGTCACCCCGCACATTTCCGCTGGAAAGGTCAGGACCTTGTCGAGCTTGTCTTTGTAGGTGCAGTCCACGATGAACTCATCACCTTTTTTGAGTTCTATCTCTTGCTTGATGCTCGGTGGGACAGCCGTGAAGTGTTTGTTCCAGGAATGCTCCAGAATCTTCATCGACTCACCTGTGCTGCGATTCAAAGTGACTTTGATGTGCTTTCCGTATTCATGCATGTGTCCTGACGTCAGAAAAAACGTCGCGTCTTCCCGCATGGTGCAGCGGGCCTGTACCGTTCTATTGGAATCATTGGGGTCAAGCCTGAACTGGGCGGTGCTGAGAAAATAGTTATCAGCCAGTTTATCTGTCGGCTGTTTTTCTCTTTGCATGATTTGAAAGGCAGCCTGGCCTTGAATAGGCTTATCAAAATAATTCACCCAGTGAGTCTGAATCATGAACTGACGGCCTTTGACGGCCCGGAAAAGGACGCCTTCAGGCAACGATACGCTCGTGCCCGGGTCATTCTCCGTAGCGCCCCCTGTCGCGGCCAGGAAGGTGGTTTCTTCCGCCATGCTTTCCTCCGCGCTGCCACAGACGTAGGTTCCCGGTTCACGGCGATTCTTCACGCTGTAAAGAATCGCATGATGGGCTCCTTCACGGGATTGGAAGGCACGATAGCTTGCGACGTAAATATCATTGGGGAGATCCCCATCCAAATACGTGCAGTACATGACCTCTTCCCCGGGTTTGATTTCCCCCAGGATGGGCGTGACGATTTCCATGGCTCCGGGCTGGGGCGCTGGAACATTAAACCCAGGAAGGCGCTCCTGTCCGCTGGCCAGGATGGGGGTTGCGAGGAGGAGGGGAACAGCTGCGAGAATATGCTTTGGACGAAGTAAAGCAAGTGAGGTACCCATAGGACACTCCTGTGTGTTGCTCGTTTCTAAATATTGGCGATAGTATGAGGGACGATCAGTCACTGCAATGACAGAACCCGAAATTTCCGCTAAAAAATAATTTCAACGCGTCGGTCGAATCCGTTGGTGGGGAAGCTTTCTGAGGACCAGAAGCCGATGCGGAAGATCTGGTATTCGCTCATGGGGGTTTCATCGTGCGAGCAACTGCTGAACTGCTGGCGCCGGCTTCGTGGTCACCCCAAGCGGAGTTTCTGGGGAGACACGGGCGCACTGAAGCTGACGTTCAGCTGTCTCCTGCCGAGGCCTGGATCAGAACGAAGGGACTGATCACGAGCACGTCGAAGCTGGCAGAACTGTTCATCCAGGCCTGAGCTTCGGCATCGGTCGGCTGCTCCAGGAGCTTTTGACCAAGGGCTGCCTGGACTTCGCTTCTCGCATCCTTATGCAGGGCCCATGCTGCGTCGATTAAATTCCAGGGTGAGCGTACGATATACACACGACCAAAAGCAAAATGGCGTACAAGGGCGGACCAGGGCACCTGATCAACCTCGGCTCTTAGCTTCTGGCGGAGTTCCTGTTCAGACATCGAGACCATCTGTTCTTCCTTTCCCTTAAAAGCGCCGGGGTAATCTGGACCATGAGCCGCCGCTTGTCCAGCGCTTCCTGGGCTTTTGTCCTGGGAATCGGAACGTGGAGGATGGTGAGCCGAGGACGCAGCGCAGGCGCCCCCAGCTTTTCTTTTTACCGTCTTGAATGCTTCAGCGGGATCACATTGTCAGGCGTTTCGCGGCCCGTCCTCTTGCGATCGAAGCCCAGCCGGGAAAGATGCAGCGTGCTGTCGAAGCCGCCCATATAAAGAGTCCCCGCGCAGATCGCGCAGGCGACAGAATCATTCCAAACTGCGCGCACAACAAGGGCCAGAGCCAAAAGCCGCATGAGATCTTTGAAAACGTTCATGGAAAGAGACACAAAGTTCCTCTTCAAAGCAATGACGATAAAAGTTTTAGAGCTGGGATGGGCTTGATTATAGCAGCTCCTGGCGAAGGTTCCAGAGGCTGCGGGAAATTTCTTTAAGTTTTTTCCGGGGCTTTACGCAGAATAATTTGGGTGCGCGGCCAGGTGTGGGGAAAGCGCGACGCCTCTATTTGCACAGAGTCTGACGCGCGGCAGCGAGCGTTCGCACCAGCTTTGTCACATGATGCGAGACGGTGTAAAGCTCGCGTTCCGGCACGATGATCAGGCGTCCGGCCTGCACCGCTTTCAATTTTTGCCAGGCGGGACTTCGGGCCAGCTGAGCCTGGACCGCTTTCTTTTGGAGAGGATCACCCGAGGTCACAACGAAGTCGGGGTTCAGCGTCGCGAGCACCTCCTGACTCAAAGGGGCCCAGCCGCTGAGTTTAAGCCGGGCCGCGAGATTCTGGAGACCTGCATGCGCGGCGGCATCGTTGATGATCGTGTCCGCTCCCGGCACGGTATCATAACCGGAGTATTGAATGAACGTAGGAGCGCCAGCCGCGCAGGCTTTCGCGTTTTGGCTCGTTTGCAGTTCCCTTCGCATCTCCTGCACCAGGGCCTCGGCTTCCTTGGATGTGCCGGTGACACGACCGATCATTCGGATATTTTCCTGAATATCACGGAGGCTGCGGAAATTTTCCTGCGTGACCACTGTAACGCCTGCTGCTTTGAGCTGATGGCCGATCTCCTGGCGATTGTAACTCGCAACGATGGCCAGGTCGGGTTTCAAAGCCAGCAGAGCCTCGACGCTGTCCCCCACGCGGCCTTTGATGGAAGGCGGGATTGTTTCGAGGTGGCTGTACTTTTTATTCTCAGAGAAGATGGAAACCGCCACGAGCCGATGCAGCTCCTGACGACGACTCAGAATTTCAAAAAGGATTTCATCCGTCCCAACTGTGGCCGAAGCGATGCGCTGTGGGGCGGCCGCAAAGCTGAACGTCGTGCTGAGAGTGAGGACGAGGGCGAGCCAGAATCGAAGCATGCAAAGGTCATCCTGAATGAAGTTGGCCGGACGGAGTCGCATGCTACTCCTCTTTTGGGGACGCTTCAAATCCTGCTTTCATCCCCTCAAAATCACTTCCCAATCCACAGTTTCTTGAGTTTTCACCCCTCCCAGCCGATACGTTCCTTAAGCATACTTCATAGAGGGAAAAACATTTCATGATGCGGCAAGGCCGGACATTATGTGTCCTCCTGCTGCTTCTGAGCACGGCACTATCCTGCCACGGCTCGGGGCAGGAACACTTGAACCAGCTGGAAGGCGACCTTCGGGCAGCCATCCAGGGTCCGGATGACAACTGCCAGAAGCCGCGCAACATTGACCCCAATCTTCAGATCTATCTTGATGACTATGTGGCCGATGCTCAGGCCTTCGGGCCCGATTACTTTCCCCTGGCCCGCCTGGCTGAGGTGAGGACGCTGATTTTGGTGCCCTATGGCTCGGATGAACTGCAAAACGACAAGGCCCGTATGGGTCTTAACCGCCGGGTGGAGTGCTACGACGGCAAACGCGTCTTCAACATCTATATCGCCGATCCCAATACAACACCCGAACGCCATCGCCTCCGCGGCCGCAATATGCTGCGGCATGTTATCTATCACGAACTGGCTCATACCTACTTCGATCACTACAACGACGATCCCGATGCGAGTTCCACCGAGGTGGGAATCATGGCGGCGATCACCGATGATCGCGGCCTCAGTGACGACGAAATGGAACAGCGCAAATTTGAGCTGTTTTCCCCGGAGTCCGATTACCTGAAGCACCTCCCGCCACGCGATTGATCGCAAGCTCATTCCAGATTACACTGTCCTCTCTTATCAACGGCCAATCCGTATTGACGGCGTAAGACATCCTATAGGTACAAGCATGAAAGTTGCCGAAATTCGCTCACGATTTTTGAAATTCTTCGAAAAACACGGCCATGCCGTTGTGGAAAGTTCCTCTTTGGTTCCCCACAACGACCCCACGCTGCTCTTCACCAATGCGGGCATGGTGCAGTTCAAGGACTGCTTCCTGGGCAAAGATAAAAGGCCCTACACCCGCGCGGCCACAGTGCAAAAATGCGTGCGCGCCGGCGGTAAACATAACGACCTCGAAAACGTCGGCTACACCGCGCGTCACCACACAT
>NZ_DASTAT010000057.1 GCF_035712445.1 Oligoflexus sp.
GGGGTTATAGGACGCCGCAATCCAGACTTCGCGTCCCCCTTTCCCAATGCGCTTGTATTCACCGCGGTCAAACTCTCCCCGTCCGAGCTTCTCCCAGAAATGCCGGTACTCCACGGACTGGACAAAGGATGGGTCGCAGAACATGCGATGATGCCGACCCTTCACTTCATCCAGGGTATAGCCGAGGGTCTGCAGGAAGTTTTCATTGGCATCGGTAATCGTACCGTCCAGGCTGAATTCGATCACGGCCTGTGACTTGCCGATGGCCTGGATCTGGCCTTCATAATCCGCGTTCTTAAGTTTCGTCTCGGTGATGTCGCTGGCGATTTTCACGATCTTATAGGGCTGACCATCGTCGCCGATCACTGGATTATAAGAGGCCTGGATCCAGATCTCCTGACCGCCACGCCCCAAACGGCGATGCTCGCCGGTGAAGAACTGCCCGCGGTTCAGCTGCTGCCAGAACTCTTTATAGGCAGGAGACCTCGCGAAGACCGGGTCGCAGAACATGCGGTGGTGCTGCCCAACGATGTCAGATAGCTTATAGCCAAAGGTCTTCAGAAAATTGGCATTGGCCGTTTGAATCACCCCATCCATGGAGAATTCGATGACGGCCAGAGCACGATCGATGGCTTCCATCCGCTGTTTCAAATCCTGAATCGAGGGCTCTGTTTCCTCGGCCTTGTCATTGGGATTCGATTCAAAATTCATCTTTTTTGCGTTTTGCATAACTCGATGCCTCGTTGGTTCCTAACGTACATCCTGGACTGACCTGGAATGTGTCGGAATTAAATCGCAATGCTATAGCGTTTCGCCCACAGAAAATGAGCAGTCATCATCCCGGCAAGTCCACCCGGTGGTAAACATGGACCGCCCAGACTTGGCGGTTCACCGTAAGCCCTTAATACTTCATGATGCGGGTCTTTCCACTTTTTTGAATTTTTTATGGGGAGACTCTTTTTATGTACATACGCCTGGGCCGCTTTTTCCTTATTCTTCTGAACTGCGCTTTTTGTCTTGCCGTTCCCGAGGTCGTGGACGCAGCGGTGCGAGCCGATCCTGCCGTGCATGGCCGCCTGCGGGTGGAAGGATCTCAGATCGTGGCGCAGGACGGAACGCCTGTGGTCCTGCGCGGCGGCGGACTCATGGATCTTTTGGAATTCCGCTACACGCAGCAATCCTTGGACTATTTGAAAGGGTCCGGCGCGAATCTGGTCCGCATTCCCCTGCACTGGGGCCGTGGAGGACTTTCCGCTTCGTATGAAGAGCATTGGGGCGCCTTTCAAAAGCTGGCCGATTATGCTATAAAACAAGGCTTTTATGTGATCGCTGATTTTCATGCCGTCGCTTCGCCCGATGATGCGGGCGTGGAAACCATGGCCATTCGATTTCTTCAGGATGTCGCGCGACGCTATGGAAAAAGCGGACAGATCATTTATGAAATTTTTAACGAACCCACGGGAGCCTCGACCTATAGCAAAAAAGTACCTTGGAGCCGAATTCGATCATATGCGATCAAGCGCATCGATGAAATTCGCGCAATTGATTCGGATGCCCTGATTATCGTGCCTACGGCGACCTGGTCGCAGGAGATCGCCCTGCCACTGACCGATCCCGTGCCGCGCCCGAACATTGCCTATGCCTTTCATTTCTATGCAAGCTTTCACCGCTTCCAGGAGCAGAACGAGACGATCGCCGCTCGCCTGCCCATCTTCGTTACGGAATGGGCGGCTCAGTCGCCGGAAAACAGCGACGGTTCCATCAACGAAGCCAGTTTTCAGCGCTATGTGGACTGGATGAATCGCCATAACATATCCTGGGCGGCCTGGAGCTATTCCGATGAAACGGAGCCCTATGGCTGGTTTCAGCCGGGCAGCATGGACGATGGCGAGGTTACCGATGCGGAACTGCGCAGCTGGGGGCGCAGGGTGCTCGATCTTCTGGATGATGACCGCCTGAATCAACGCTTCGGCAGCGGGACCTTACCCCGGTGAAAGATTTCCCTGTCTGAAGATAGGACAGCGACGTCCAGAGTTCACGCAAAGCATGGATACCAGGAATATTACCGGCAATCGTTCCAGACGCTTGGACGGAGCGGAATCAGGGCCTCGATCTTGCGATAGAAAACGGATGGACAGAAATACGATTCGATAGGCACAGAGGTGCTCCTAAAGACGCCATGAGGGAGGGCATTGGATGAAACGTTTTCTTGCAACTTCGTTGGTCACGATCCTGGCTTTGTCCTGCGGACAGAAAAAAGTAGAGGAAAAGACCGAAGAACAAGGTCAGGCCGCCAAAACCGAAGAAAAAGCGCCTGCAGCTGGTGATGCCTCAGGCACCAAGCCGGCCGCTCCCGCCAAGAAATTAACCGAACTCTATCCACCATCCATTGGTGTGTATCCTTTGTCCGCTCCGGCCCCTGGCCGTTCGCTTTACTTCGGCGTCGTTCCCGGTGGAACCCAGAAGTTTGAAATGATCTGGGTCTATGCCGTGGCCGCTGTGCCTGATTTCTCGAACGCTTTGGAACTGCCTGAGTTCGCGACCGAAGCGGAATTCGATGCCTGGATGGAAAAATGGGCTACTGAATTCAAAGAAAATCCTGAGATGGTTGCAGCTTTGACCAAGCTTCAAACCGAATTCTCCTTCAAGGTCGATGCCGCCTTCATCACCGATACCGCGGTTGCTATACCGGACGCGGCCTTGGCTGGTCAACCCAACTATGTGAAGGTCACTCAGAAATTCTATGCCCGTCGTTATTCCATGAAAGCTGCGGGAAACACCACGATTACCGCCATGGTTGATGGCGCGACCTTCAGCGCTCCCGTCGTGATCACGGCCTACACGGCTGCACAGATCACAGCTGGAAAAACCCGCTATGACAACACCGCAACAGGAGCCGCTGGCGGCTGCGCGGGCTGCCATGGGACAGCAACAACCACCAACGATGCATTTCTGAAGCACTCGTCGGACTACCTGGCCTACGGCACCGACGCCGAAATCATCGGCCTTGTGAAGAACGCCGTGTACCCCGACGGAACACCGATGGCCAACCCTAACCACAAGTTCACCTTCGCAGCCCCTGCGGATGAAGCGAACATCATCGGTTACCTCCGCAGCTTTCCACCTTCGTTTGATAAGCTCCAGGGTGTGGCAGCTCAACCCGCTGCCCTGCGCCTGCGCTAATTCCTAGTGTTTGAATCTCGAGCCGCCGAGGATTCCTCGGCGGCTTTTTTTATTTCACGATTGCATGCACGTCGAGTTGGTTTTTCCCTGCAGGCCTGTATGAATCCCGCTGCAGGGCCCCGGGATGTTTATTCTCATCTTCGCGTCACGACGCGGTTTTCAGGGTGGCACGCAATGTGAAAGAAAGAGGGCCGGATTCACGCAAGTGAAAGCACTCAAACAAACCGGAGGCAAACTATGAACTGGGATCAAGTGGAAGGCAATTGGAAGGACTTGAAAGGCAGCATTCGTGAAAAATGGGCCAAACTCACGGATGATGATATGGA
Organism: Oligoflexus sp.; assembly: GCF_035712445.1. Taxonomy (NCBI): domain Bacteria; kingdom Pseudomonadati; phylum Bdellovibrionota; class Oligoflexia; order Oligoflexales; family Oligoflexaceae; genus Oligoflexus; species Oligoflexus sp. The sequence continues at coordinate 3,510 of NZ_DASTAT010000057.1, forward strand.
ACTGGTAGCCGGCAAGAAGGATCGTATTGTTGGCAAGCTGCAGGAACGCTACGGCTTTGCAAAAGACCGCGCGGAAGCAGAACTTGACCAATACATTGCTTCCATGGACAAAGACCGTCGGTCGTCCATGTCCTAAATATATTTGAGTGGCTATCAGCATCACTCACAAGAGCCATTGGCTTGGTCAAAGCCAATGGCATTGCTTTTTTTAAAGGTTCACGCCGGTCCAGCTGCGGAGCCAGTTCAGGTGATACGCGACATTCGTATAAATGCTCGATCCCCGACAGCCGGTTTCTCCGCGCGAAGTGGCGCCGATCACAAGCAGGCGGCCACCGCTGGAGACATAGGCCGGTCCACCCGAATCCCCATAGCATGATCCCGTTCCATTTTCATAAACCGTGATTTCATTGCTGGTCGTTCCGCTGACGCTGACGCTGGTGTAGTAAAGACGTCCGCTGCCGCCTGACTGCGTTTGGCCAAAGCCGGCCAGAGCGAGATTGGAGCCACGCGTGATCGAACCCTTATAGATCGCGACCGGATTGTAACCAGCGGGTGCCGCTGCGCTCAGCTCGATCACCGAAATATCACTCGGAACGCTTTTGTTGAAGCTTCCCGTGTAAGCGGGGTTGACCGCGTAGTCGGCGGCTTTCACGTATTTGAATTCGGTGCTGCTGCGACCGAAACCAATGTAAAGCGTGCCGCGATAGTTGGCGAGGCAGTGTCCGGCGGATACCACGAACCTTTTGTCAATCAGGGTTCCCGTGCAAAAAACCTGGCCGTTGCTGGACGCCAGGGCCACGGTTGACTGTTCGATGGCGCCGCCGTCGGGCGCGAGGGTTCCGTTGATGATTTTCGTTTCGCTCGTGGTATCCCCTGTCCCGCATGCTGACAGAGCCATCGCCGCCAAGGGAAGGCTCCAGAATTTCATAGAACGCATCTTCTCACTCCTGTTGTGTCACAAGAAAAAAAATCGGCTTTGACCAAACAGCCAAGGGTTTCGCATGGGCACCGGGAAATGACAACCCTGCTGGATTTTTGAAATCTGCAATTGACAAGCACGGGAGGGGATCGCTACGGAAGGTTCAGCAGCATGCTTCAAGTCACCGAAATCTTTTGAAAAGAGTGACTCTGTATACAAGGCTGCGGCGCGTTCTTCTTTCATTTTTAGAAAGAGAAATCACTCAAGCCGGACGCGATAGAGACGTTCACGGGTTTCCGCTGCGAACACAGTCTGCGGCAGCTAACCTGACTGCCGAATGCGACGCTTGAGGCTCGCAAGGTCAAGCCTCGCGTCCTGCATACGGGCCAGGGTCTGTTCGGGAATAAGGTCTAACAGCTGCCGCGCGCGGATGGGGAAAGCTGGGCCAGGACGGAAGGCGCATGCTCCTTTGGAGCCTCCAACGGAAGATCGAGCAGGATCCTTTTCACGGGAACCGCAACCTTCAATTCACAAAGCGCATGAACAAGGCCCTGCATGGAGCGCATCAGCATCAAAAACCAGGGAGGACCGGCCGAACGAAACCACCAGCGGTCCGCGCCTAACACGGACTCAAAGTGATCTTTCAGATTCCAGCTTTGGAAATCAAAGTCGCGGTCGACGCAAAAAGGTTCCAAAAGCTTTTCCATCAGGCAAGGCAGGCGTTCACGCAAAGGCAAAAGTTTCTGGGCATCGAAACCAAGCGCCACCATCTCATCAAAGGGCACCACATCGCGTTGATTCTGATAGGCATGAATCAGATTCCAAAGCGTGCTGACGTCTTTTTCGGTCAAGGTCATGGTCGAACCGAAATCATAAAGAACCAGCTCGTAATTCCTGCCGTCCTGTGGCGCCATCGTTCGAAAACCAAGATTGCCCGGATGCGGATCGGTGTGAACGCTGCGCGCGACGAAGACCGCGTGCAGGAAATATTCAAGGAGCGCGCGTGCGCATTCGCGCCTGGCCTCCTCCGGCCGCTCTTTGATACGGGAGATGGGGCTGGACGCTTCATAGCTTTGGGTGAGTATGGTGCGTGAACTGTATTCGGGATACACGCGGGCCACGACGATCGGTTTATTTTTGGGAAGAAGGCGCGCGGCTTCCATTTGCCTCTGCGCTTCACCTTCATAATCGACTTCCCGCTGCAGGGAATCCGCAAAGTAATCCAGGATCGCTTCCATCTCGAAACGAAATTTTTTCGGCGGTCCGGCCTTGCTCACCTGCCGCAGAAGTCCCAGCTGCTCGTCGAAGCTTTTTTGCAGGTCAGGGAACTGCACCTTGATCGCAACCCTTTCCCCCGACCTTAAAAGGCCTTCATGGACCTGACCCAAAGATGCCACCTGAGCCTGCTCGCTGATTTCCAAAAGCTCGGCATGAAGGCGCGGCGCTTCCGCGGCAATGCGGGCTTTCACCAAAGCGAGAGGCATGGGTTCCAGCGACACGGGATTGTCCTGTCTATGGGCGCCTTCACCGAGTTTCATGGCCATGAATTGAGCGGCCTTGGCGCTGATGCCTGGCATGCTTCCGAGACTTTCGATCAGGTAACGGCGGCTGGCAGCCTCGTTCCAATTTTTCAGAACCAGAGTCCTGGCAAGTATGGAGGAGTATTTCAGTCCGGTGGTGAGTCTGGACAGAGGTGAAGGCATGGCTCGCTCCCATGAAGGATGGAACCATTATCTGCTATCTATCCAGGACTGTCGAGACGGGGAAATTTTGAAGAGCTTGGCTAGCGGCAACAGCCGGCGACTTTAAGACTGCAAGTCTCTTCGCCGACTGTTTTCGCCAGTCTACAGGAAGTTCCAATTCAAGCAACTCAATGCGTGAGTCGGCCGCGGCCCGAAAATGCCCGGTAGATAGCGAGCAGAATCATAGCGCCGATGACCGAAGCAATGAAACCAGCGGCTTCATTGGTCGAGTAAAGACCAAGGGCACGACCCAGGAAATTGGCTGTCAAGGCACCACCGATACCCAGAAGGATGGTGATGATGAAGCCACCAGGATCACGACCTGGCATAAGGAATTTAGCGATCAAACCGACGAAGAAACCAATGATGATTGTCACGATGAGTCCCATGAATAGCCTCCTATGGACATGACTCTGCCTGAGGCATTGCAAAAGCCAGACCACGGAATGACGAGGCAAAAAAAAGAGCGACCATGGCCGGTCACTCGGGTGCGAAAATCAGGTTCAAAGACCTTCCACCGCAACTGTTGTAACGATCTGATTCAAGCGGGTTGCGAGTTCAGCAAAGCCCCTTCGCCGCTGCCACCCCCGGTCGGCCATCGTAGTATTGATGGGGGCGTTATCAACCATGGACTGGGCGCGGACCATGTTGGTTTCCAGCGCGAGTTTTCCTGTAATTAGTTCCCAGGTCAGCATGGGCTGATCGAAGGTCTGATCCCCGAGCTGAATCTGCGGGCAGTTTTTCTTCCGTCTGCAGTTTTTCGGTGACGCTGTCCCACGTAGCCATCACAGCCAAGAAACGCCTCGTTTCCCACAGCGGATGACTAGGGTAAAATCGTGAAGTTGCTGAGACTTTAGGAAAGGCTCCATCACTTTTGTGGCGTCCGCTTCATCGGCGCGTCCAAGACCCGGGCCGTTTAATGATATCTATTCGTTTTATCAGGGAGTTAGAGTGGAAGGTTTTCTGCCCATGAGCCGAGCGAGTTTCACTCTTGATTTCATCGCTTTGGCCATGGCCGCCGTTATTCCCGTGATGCTCTTCAGCCTTTATCAGGTCCGTCAGCGCAGGGACTACCAGCTCCATAAGCGCCTGCAAATCCTTCTGGGGCTCGTCCTGGGCATCGCAATCCTGGTTTTCGAGCTCGATATGCGCCTCTATGGTTGGCGGCAGTACGCCGAGGCCTCGCCCTATTACACGACCCTGGTGATACCCTCCCTGATCTTCCATCTCTTTTTTGCCATCCCTACCCTTTTCCTTTGGATCTATACGATTACCATGGCGCTTTGGCAGCACATTGACACGGAAAACGGCAAGTATCGGTTCCAGCACAAATTTTTCGGAAGACTGTCGGCCTATGCGATGATCGGTACAACTCTTTCCGGCTGGTTATTCTTTTGGCTGGCGTTTATGGCATAATAAAAGGGAACTCTGGCAGAGTCCTACCTCAGCGTCGGAACCTCAAACTCCTGAAGGCTGAGCCTCTTGCAAAAATGGCTCTGTCTAAATATACTCTTCTGGTCCGACGAGTCGAAAAGCTCGCGTAGAGATTGAGCTTTTACCCCCGACTCATTTGTCATCTTTTCCTATCCGAAGAGTTGTCGTTCATTCGGTCGGGTTCTACCGAGCACTGGAGCATTCAATCGGTTGAGGTCCACCGAACTTTTGCAGCCGTCACTCGTTGTCAGCAGGTTTTGGAACTTTCCAAATCCTTTTAACCTTTTAAGGAGGCTCTGTCATGTCATCGAATAAGCCCTCGGATGGACTGGAGTCCAGGGCGATCCCCACACTCAGAATGGTTTCGCCCAGCGGCATTCCCCTGCAGCTTTCTCAGGACGCCATGCTTTTTCTTTTGGAAAAAGTGCAGGCCGGTGAACGCAACCTGGCGCGCAGCATCATCAGCCGCTGCCTGAACGTCAATGACGTTGTTGCGGAATACTGTCTGCGCCATCTGGAAGAAAAACTGCGTGATGAACCAGCGTACGTTGATCGCGTAATCACCCAGCTGAATGTCCTGCCAGCCGCGCAGCCCAGCGATCAGCTTAAGTTTATCGGTTACGCGTTTGGTGTACACGGTCCCGTGTGCAAGGCTATCTTGAATCACATCCGCACCGCCGCACCTGCTCCCTGAGCCATTTCCAAGCTACCTTTCGGTTAGTTTTCGCTCAGGGGCATGGTCCGAGCCTTTATTTCCTTCCCCCGATTGATTAAGTTATTCAGCGCCAACAATTGTTTCGGAAAAGTCTGCGGAAGGAGTCTGAGCTATGAAACTATGGCAAAAGCTGGCGCTCGCCTGTAGCCTGCTCACGCCCTGGGCTGGCCTCAATGCGGCCGGGGCCAATTTCAATCGTCCCATCAACGATGAAGTGTTTTATTTCGTCGTAATGGATCGCTTCAATGACGGGGATCCCGCCAACAACAAGGCCTTTGATCGGATTCCGGTCGGTGAAAAGGACACCAAAGAGGACATTGTTCGTCACGGGTATCAACCGGAACTCGAGAATTTTTATCACGGTGGTGACTTCAAAGGGATCATCCAGAAACTCGATTACCTGCAGGGACTCGGGGTCACCTCGATCTGGCTTTCACCCATCCTGAAAAACCGCGCGACCCAGGTCGGCGATGGCCCGATCGGTGCCAGCTCCGGCTACCACGGTTACTGGACCCTCGACTTCACCACAGTGGATCCCCACTGGGGAACGGAAGAGGATTTCAAGAACCTCGTGGAGGAAGCGCATAAGCGCGGCATGAAGCTCTTTATAGATGTGATCACCAACCACACGGCGGATGTGATCAGCTATCGCGAATGCTGGGACTGCCCCTATCGTTCGAAAGACGATTTCCCCTTCGTGACCACCAAGAACGGCAAAAAACTCAACGAGGGTTTCGTCGATGGTGACTTCAGCGCCGAGAATTTCGCGAAGCTGAAGGACATGAACTTTGCCTACACACCTTATATCTATGATCCCAAGATCAAGAAGAAACCCGATTGGCTGAACGACATCACCCTTTACCACAACCGCGGCAACTCCACCTTTTCCGGTGAAAGCTCGGAAATGGGCGACTTCTTCGGCCTGGATGACCTCATGACCGAACATCCGAAGGTCGTGCAGGGGATGGTCGATATCTATGCGGATCTGATTCGCAAGTATAAGTTCGATGGTTTCCGCATCGATACGGTGAAGCACGTGAACATCGAATTCTGGGAGCAGTTCATCCCCGCCGTGCGCAAGGCGGCCCAGGATGCCGGTGTTCCCCACTTCTATATGTTCGGTGAGGTCTTCTCGAACGATCCTGCGCTTCTGAGCCGTTATACGCGCCTCGGCAAGTTCGATAGCGTTCTCGACTTCGGCATGCAGGCCGCGGTGAAAGATGTGTTCGCGGACGAACATGGTTTCGAACGCCTGCACGATTACCTGGCCCAGGATGATGTGCATCGTCTGGCCAGCGCGCCCCAGAAAATGATGAACTTCGTGAGCAACCACGATATCGGCCGCCTCGCTTATTTCATGAAAGAGCATTTCAAGAACGCATCGGACGAGGAAATTCTGAAGCGTTTGACTCTGGCCAACGCCTTCATGTACTTCGCCCGCGGCGTGCCCATCATTTACTACGGTGATGAGCAGGGCTTCGTCGGCAAAGGCGGCGACAAGGGCGCGCGCGAGGATATGTTTGTTTCGAAGACGAAGAGCTATCGCGAGATGAAAAAGGTCGGCGTGCCTTTGAATCCCGATAAGGATTCCTTCGATACCAATCACCCGCTCTATAAAACCCTGGCCACCTTCGCCCAGGTTTACAAAAGCAACCCCGGCCTGCGCAACGGTGAATACTTCCCCGTCCGTGACCTCGGCAAGGATGTGCTGGCCTTCCGCCGGACCCAGTTCGAGAGCAACGAGGATTACCTCGTCGTCTTCAACGTGAAGAATGCCGAGCTGAGTCTGCCCTGGACTCGCGCAGGCTATAGCCTTGTCTATCCCACAGGAACCCTCGGCAAGGATCTGAAACTTCCGGCCCTCTCGTTTGCCATCCTGAAAGGCAGCAAAGCGAAAGAACAGGCGCGCACGGCTCTGACGCCTCAGATCGGTAATCTGGAAGAAGGCCAGCGCGTGGCCGATCTTTTCTTTGGTGAAGTGAAGCTGCCCGAGACTGGTGAGTATAAGGTTGCTTTCTCGGTAAAAACAGCCAAAGACAAGGACTTCAAACCGCTCTACACCGACTTCAACGCCCCGTTCCGCGCCTATATCGAAGGCAGTCAGTATCCGAACGGCACCGACCTGATCCTGAAAGCGGATGTGGTCGCACGCAGCGGAGCCAAGGCCAGCGTGCAGCGTAAACTCATCGTCGATGGTCGCGCGCCTCTGGTCACCGTTCACTATGAAAACGGCAACAACAGAAACCGCGTCTACACTCTGAGTCACCGCGGAGCCATCGCAGTCCCGCAGAACTTCGAGAAGGGTCAGTTCACCTTCGCCTGGCCACTGCAGGAAGCCAAGGAAACCCTTATTTTTGAAGGTCGAACAGACCCCAAGGATGAAGATTCCGTCAGCTTCGATCGGCCGGTTCTTCTGAGTTTCAAAGACCAGATCAACCCGAACATCAAACCCGGTCCGCAGGGTGAACCCCTGGTCACGGTCTACATCAATAACAAGCACGAAGTCAGCTTCGATGCGATGAAACCGGCGCCCGATACGAAGCCTCAGGCCCTGCCCAGCAATCCGAAAGCGGCCGCGCCTTTGGGCAAAAAAGACCTTTATGTACGCGGCAGCATGAACAGCTGGAATCCCGACAACGAGCTTGAGTATGAAGGCAACTATACCTACCGCACCAAAATTAAACTGGGCAGCGGCGGCGCCGAATTCAAGTTTGCGGATGAAGGCTGGAGCGCGGACAGTAACTTCGGAGCGCCGGTCGAAGAGCAGGGTCTGACCAGCTCGGGCGGCAGCGGCAACCTTTCCTTCCAGGTGCCCAAAGGCCAGGATGGGAAGTATGTGTTCGATCTGATCCATATTCCTGCGAAGGATCTCAGCAGCGATAAGCCGCTGACCTTCTTCAAAGTGGAAAAAGCCCGCTGATTTTTGGGAAAGATACAGAGCGTCAGCCTTCCTTTGCGCTGACGTTCTGTCCTATGATTCGTGCATCACCGTTACTCTAAGCACACGGATCATCCTGCCGTGTTTCTGCTTAAATTTTCGGCAGCTTTTCATTGACTTTGATGAAAGTCGAAGACCGCTCTGGTTTCCGTGCTTTGCCGGAACAATTACCATCTTGTACTGGAGGACGAGGGTGGATTTTCCGTGCCTAGAGCCTCGTTCAGTTCAGCCAGCAGCTGCTTCAGATAAGGCAGGGCCTGGGCGCAGGCGTTGGGATCACTCAGGTTTTTCGGCAGCGGCCAGCTTCCCGATAAAGCGGCAACCTGTTTCGCCCGTAAGAATTGTTTATAGTTTCCAATTTCAAGTCCACCGGAAACACAGAAGCGAAAATCCGCAAAAGGCGCGGCCAGAGCCTGCAGATAGGAGGCGCCCAGGGGAGCCGCCGGGAAAAATTTCACCGCGCGAAACTCCGTGCGGGCCAGCAGCATAAGGTCGGATGGGGTCACGATGCCTGGCAGATAGGGAAGATTCAGCCGCTGGGCCTCATGGATCAAGCTTGCCTCGGAGCCGGGACTGACAGCAAAACGCACACCCAGGTCCTGGGCTTTCTTCAGATCATCAGGATCCAAAACAGTGCCGACCCCGAGCGTGAGCTGCGGCCAGTGCTTTAAAAGCTGGTGCACGCCTTCCCACGCATAGGGACTGCGCAGCATGATTTCCACGGCCGTCAGCTGGCTGGCTTCGAGCAATTCGCCCAAACCCTGCCAGTCTTCAGCCGCATGCAAGGTGACCGCCAGCATAAGACGATTGTGCCTGAGGATATCGAGCATGCTGGCTGCTGCGTTCATGCCTGTTAATTTCCTTCATCAAAAACGGAAGCCGCTCCGATCAGACCCGGCTGAGGCGCGATGATGACGAAAGTCGGGATTTTTTCCAGATAGCTGCGGAAACGGCCCTTGCTGACGAAACGCTCGCGGAACTGTGATTTTTCGGCCAAAAATTCCTTGAAGCGCGGCACGATGCCACCGGCAATGTAAAGACCGCCCTGGGCTCCGAGCTGCAGCGCATAATCACCCGCCACGGAACCCAGCACCGCACAGAAACGTTCCAGAGCCAGGCGGCTCATGTCATCTGTTCCTTCCAAAGCTGCGGTGGCGATCTCAGAAGGACTCTGAAATTTCGGCTGCACCTTATGCCAATCACAGATCCCCTCATAAATGCAAACCAGCCCATTGCCCGACAGAAGATCCTCATTCGAGCAAAAGCCATGGCGCTGTTTGATGCGCGTTGCAATATGCGCTTCCACTTCGTCCTGGGGCGCGAAGCAGGCATGACCACCTTCGGTGGCCAGCGGCAAGGGCTTGGGATGACCGGGAACCAGGGCCGCCATGCCCAGGCCGGTGCCCGGTCCCATGACAGCGATGGTCTTGTGCGGAGCGGCTTCACCACCACCGACGCGGAAGACTTCCCGCGGTCCAAGGTAGGGAATGCTCAAAGCCACCGCTTCGAAGTCATTGATGACTTTCAGATACTCAAGGCCCAGCTGGTCCTTCAATTCCTGCACGGAAAAGGACCAGGAATTATTGGTGAAGTGAATGCGATCACTCGTCACCGGCGAGGCCACGGCAAAGCAGGCCTTTTTCGGCAGGACGATACATTGCGCGCGACTCAGATAGGCGTTCACGACGTCGATCAGGTGCGGATAATTCTTGTTCGAGAGCTGTTCAATCCCAAACACTTCATTGCCTTCGGGGGTGACCAGACCGAGTCTGGCATTCGTTCCGCCAACATCCGCGACCAGATAATGATTCATGGTTCTCCATCCTTATTCAGGGCGTGGCCTTCTTTATAGCCTACGTCCAAGGATGAGCCTACACCTTTCCGCGAACCCGGCTCCAAGCAATTCGCCGGCGAAGCTAATGCCACCATGACTTAGCGGGTTCCGGCCTCGGGAAAGCGTTCCACCCAGCTGGCGTAACCCTTCATAAAGCCCTGCAGAAATTCCCGGGTTTTATCGACGCTGATCTCGCCGCGCTCGCCAAAGATCTTATCCGCCCCACCGACATAGGCTTCCGGCTGCTGCATGACCGGCATATTCAAAAAAACCAGCGATTGGCGCAGATGATGATTGGAGCCGAATCCTCCCAAGGCGCTGGGCGAGACGCTCATCACAGCTGCGGGTTTGCCATTCCAGACGCTTTTGCCATAAGGTCGCGACCCGACATCAATGGCGTTTTTCAGAACGGCCGGAACGGAACGGTTATACTCCGGGGTTACAAAGAGGATACCATCGAATCCGCGAATCCGTTCCCGAAACTCGACCCATTCCTTCGGTGGGTTCTCGTCCAGATCTTGATTGTACATGGGCAGTTGGCCGATCGCGACGATCTCGAGGTTTAACGAGCCCGGTTGCATGCGCGTCAAGGCTTCTGCCATTTTTCGATTGAAGGATTCCTTGCGCAAACTTCCGACCAGGACACCAATCTGTTTTGTTGCCATAAATGTCGTCCTCCCTTGGGCAATTTATTCAAACCCTCCCGATAGTAATCGCAGTTCCCGTTTTTCCATACTCGGGACAATACCCAAATCACATCTGTTCACATCCTTGCAATATGTGGCGCCCGGACAGGTCGTGTGAGGAGTCCACTGCAAAAAACCTTTAAACTTCGCATAATCTGTAGGCTGATGTGCGCAAGCATGCGGGGAATGGATTTGCATTGGGCGGCCCAAGATATTAAAGGAGGTAACTATGAAACGAAATTTAATCGCAGTCCTTTCGATTTTCACAGTCACCCGGTCCGACCAACGCATTGGCTGGTATCCGCATTCGCTTGAGCCCAGGCGATTTCGGCCTTGAAATTACGGAACCGGCTCATGCAGTTCCGCAAATCTCTCTGGCCGCCGAGTAGACTCAAACGAACGGAGGAGTCCCTGTGCTACGAGAAAGCCGCAGGATCCGCTGCTTCCTGGTGGGTGCTTTCGCCTGTCATATGGCGCTCGTCGTCGCGGGGGCCGCTCATCTTACGTCCCGCCTGGATGCCTCCATTGGGTCGGGTCTTCGCTTTTATACGGCACTGACGGGATCCGGGGACTCCTATTCGTTCTTTGCACCCTCGGTGGGCTCTCAGGTGCGGGCCCGCTTCATTCTCTCGTTGCCGCATGGCGAACGAAGTCGGTTCCTCACGTTCAAAGAACGAGACTGAAGATCCCACTTCCCTGTCTAAAATTTTTTCGCCACAAAAATTGGCTGACGCTCAAAATATTCTGCGGATAGCCTCAAGTATCTGCTTTTATTAAATAAATCGGATTCTTACTTTGTAGCCAAATTGGCATATAGGTTGCGATGAAGGGGCTATCAAAGGCTACATTCGCCTTTGACGCCATGTGGCTCCTGTTGTCTCTCTTGTGGAAGCTCTTATGCACAAACGAACGCTCATCGTCATGACTCTTTGTTTCATCTTCGCTCCTTCATCATGCACGAAAAAATCTTCGAAGAAAGAGACGCCTTTGGTGTCTTCAGCGCCTCAGACGAATAATCCACCGACTGCGAATCAGGATAAGCAAACATCGCCAGGGGGTCAGCTCAATGGGTCTGCTTCCGGCAAAGGGGGTTCGGAGACCGGACAGGAAGAAGATCCGGGACAGAACGCAGGCCGCCTGCCCAGTCTGGAATCAGCGCTTGCTCTTCACCCCGATCTTCTGAAAAAAAGTTCGCAGGAACTGCTGGCCCTTTATCGCCCTCTTGCGAATGGATCAGCTTGGAATCCCAAGACGACCCGCGTCGATCCCATTCTGGAATGGAATGAGATCATGCTTGATGCCAATGCCCGCGATCACGAACAGAAGACTCCCGATCAGGGTGGTCCGACTCGAACATCACGGGCTTTCGCCATCACGCATCTCGCCATGTATGATGCTTACGTGAGTGTAATTCAGGTCAGTGACCCTTACCTTCCCTCCGTGAAAGCTCCCGCGAATACCAATGCGGCCGTCGCTGCCAGCACTGCTGCCTATGTGAGCCTGTCTTTTCTTTATCCCAGCCAGGCGGGCCGCTTCGAGCAGGCTATTCATACAAGCCTGCAGCGTTATACGTATGGTGTCGCGGAATACAATGGCATCATTCTTGGCAAGTACATGGCCCTGCGCATGCTGCTCGACCGCAAAAATGATGGGTCCGAAGTCGCGGGCCGCTATGAACCTTCCGGCGATATCGGAACTCATGATGTCGATCCCTTGAACCCCAACCAGGGTTTTCTGGATCCCAACTGGGGCAGTGTACGACCCTTTGCGTTGCCGAATACCAACCGCTTCACAGCACCACCTCCGCCGTCTTTAAGAAGCCGCGAATACGCAGCCGCTTTCGAGGAAGTCAAGACTCTGGGAGGTGATGGCGTCACCACGCCCACGATTCGAACCGACGAGCAGACGGTGATTGGTATTTTCTGGGCCTACGATGGCGCTCCTGGTCTGGGAACGCCGCCCAGGCTTTACAACCAGATCACCCGTGTCATCGCCAGCCAAAAGAAAAATAAAGTCGCCGAGAATGCTCGACTCTTCGCCCTTGTGAACATGGCCATGGCCGATTCGGGAATTCAATGCTGGTCGGATAAATATGATGCTATCTTCTGGCGACCTATTCGAGGGATCCGCTCGGGTGACCAGGACGGGAATTCACGCACCGAAGGCAATCCGCAGTGGGCTCCTCTCGGCGCTCCAGCCTCCAACACCCGCAACCGCAATTTTACCCCTAACTTTCCCGCCTACACGTCGGGACACGCGGTCTTTGGCGCGGCCAGCATGGGAATGATCCGGCAATTTTATGGAACGGATCGTATCGCCTTCAGCTTCAGGTCTGATGAGTTCAACGGTCGCACAACCGGATCGGATGGCAAGGTGCGACCAGAGATTTCGCGCACCTATCAGACTCTGACCCAGGCCATCGAAGAGAATGGTCAGAGCCGCATCTATCTCGGAATTCACTGGGCCTTCGATCGGGACCAAGGCATTCGAACAGGGCTCGGAATCGCTGCTTATATTGCCGAGTCGCAATTAAGACTGCGCTGATTCATGATGCAGAAAATGCTGTTGGAGTGTTCTGCAACAAGGAATCCACTTCAGTAAGCTGAAATTTGATCAAATGTATCGAAGCCGCAGAATGTGGGCCCGTCCAGGAGCGGTCAGAATCGGCTTGCGATAAAGTACTATGGGTTCGTGTCCTTTGATTTTGGCGTTCTGGATGAAGGGGTCGCAATCAGAGCGGCCTTTATTTTTAAGGCCTCAGCCTTCAGGTTTCCGCAATGTGGATAAGGCCGTCAAGCGGATAATGTGGGTTGAGGCTTGAACGCATCGAATGCTAAGGAGCCCATGCACTGTCGTATCCTTGGTGGCCTGGGCTCGATACTTACCCGCTGAAATAGTTTAAACCTCCCGTCTTCACATCCCGTTAATTAAAATTTACCAGCTGATTTTGGCCGCGCAATTGCAGGATCCATGGCACATTTCCATAAAAAGGGGTCTTACTATGAAGCTAGTTGCTGCGATCTTGTTTGTGCTTGTGAGCTCTTCGGCTTGGGCGGAAGGCTGGTCGGTTGGACCCCGCTTCGGGCATCAAAACCTGAAACTCCATTCCAAAGGATTTGAATATAGCACTTACTCCGTCCAGGCCAACAGCACGGGACCGATCCCGCTCGAGATTGAAGTCGAGAAGGATAATGATGCATCGACAGGCCACCTCAACACCACAGTGGAAGGCATTCGCGTGAGTTACGCTTGGGAAAGCCTGACCTTGATATCCGATTTTGATTTTGCCCGATATTTCAGCACCCGCATTAAGTTTGACATCCTGGCGTTAGGGCTGGCTGGGCAATACACTTTTGTGCAAACAGAGTCCTTCCGGTTTTATGGTGCCCTCGGCTTGAGCCTGCGCCAGCTGAGAGCCACGCCCTATGAAACGGGCTATACGTTTAGCTTCGACGGGGTCGACTATAGTGGGAAATCCGAATCCATCCAGGCCAGTGTCGTGAACTATGACCTTGGTCTTGGCTTCAGCATGCCTTTAAGCGGCAGCATGAGCCTCGTCACGGAATACAAGTATTCCGATACCATGACGAAAGGCACGTTGGAGTCCTCGACCCATCATACCGTTCGGAATGCAACGGATAGCGTGGCTTATGATTCCAATTCCAAGACAAAAAACGTGTCCCTGACGACTCAGGAATTGACCTTGAGTCTGATGTTCTCGCTGTAATGTTACCGTATCAACCCTGAGAACGTTTTTAGCCCAACCCTGTTCAAAGCCGGTGGACGCACCGGCTGTCCAGACCCGGAGTCAAAAGGCTCGTTAAGTGCGACGGCTCATATAAGTCTCAAGCTTATCAAACACATCGTTCCACCCTTGAGTCATACCTGCCCGCATCGCGGCAAAGGCCTTCAGCTCGTCCTGGATGGACCCAGCCACTGCGAAAAGTGCTTGGCATTGGCCCACATGCGTAGGGGCGCAACCATCACGTTCATCAATTTTTGCGGATAGAAAGATGGATCGTATTCTGGCAACTTGCCTCTGACTCCGGTTTTCTGCTCATCAGCTATCTCAGCATCTTTATCCAGAGCCTTCCAATCGGCCGGGAGAGTGGCATCCATCTCTTTTTCATCGCGGCGATTGCCACGCCTTCCATCGTCCTCGATGTGCAGAAGATGCGTTGCGGATAGTTCCGGCCCATACCACAAAGGGTATGAAGGCCAAGAGATCCCAAGGATCCGCGATAAATCCGCAGTGAGAGAATATCCAGCCACAGGTTGACCTTGCCGCAAGGTCGGCCAGTGGCTGTGATGTTTTTACCGCTATCGCAAAGCCTAGACTGATGAGGGTGGCCCAGCCGTGATTCAGGCCGAGCGGGGGTATTCCGCGCAGGAGGCGATAGACAACGAAGGGACCGGCGAAGTCCGAGAGTTTGCCGGTGATCAGGCCTGGGTACCACTGTTTGAAGAGGTGGTCGTTGGCCAGGAGGAGCAGGGTCATGGTAAGGAGAAAGAACTCGTCTCTCGCTTTCATGGTTCGACCACAGTAAATTCGATGGACTGTTCCAAGTTTTGCAGGTCCTCGCTGCAAATATAGATGGAACGGTCTTTGGCAGGTATTTCCACTCGCTTGACGACCCGATCCTTATCAAATAGCAAAGCCTGATAGCTTTGAATGACTGGAATCAATTCGTTGTCCCCATCATAGACATTTATTGAAGGGAAATTTCCGCCGTTTGGTATTGAAGAATTCTCCTGATGCACAAAGACAGGATCATAGTTGATGAATCCTGGCCGAATCACGATATTTCGGAACACATAGAATTCCTGTGTTCGGGGATCGGTGCCTAGCATGCGACAGTTGGCGAGGTGCTGATTGTCAGCCGTATCCCCTGAGACATGCGGTTTGATTTCGATAGTGATCGTAAATTCGGGAAATTCAACGGTGTCTTTCCAATCTTGAGTTACAGTCCAGTTTGGGCTGCCATAGGGTGCATCGAATTTGAAGGTATTCGGTAGACCTGTTTCATCGAAGTAGTCATGAGATACCGATTCTATCCCGGGCAACTCCACGAGCAAGGGACTGTTTAAAAAGCCATTGTATGTCATAAGGTAAGCGCGGCCTTCTGGACTGTCGAGATATAAGTCGGTGATGGTTCGGAATCCTGAGCAAGGTTCATTCGCGGTTGTCGCACAACTTATACGAACTTCATGGATAGATCCTTCGGGGAGAATATAGCCATTTGTCAAGTCAGGTGGAACGGCACGGGATCCCGTCTTATAAGAGTCCGCAAGCAGTGATAGCAGCGCCAGAAACCAAGCTAAGAATTGAAACGCAAGCCGCATGGTGCATCCTTTCAACGATGAAAACCCAAGCCTTATCGGTATTTTACGATATATTGTTAAGACGGTGGGAAAATTAAGCTGAAATTCGCAGGTTGGAACTGCGGATTTCGTCGGAATCCGCGCAGCAATAAAAATCAGGGAGACCTCGAGAAGCGGAGCATTGCTGGCCAGGATTACACACAGCGGAAACCAGTCCGAAAGTGACGGCTCGCTCAAAGGCGACCATCGCTGCTCTGCAAGGAACAATACTTCAGTCGCGAATATGATGCTAAGATTGCGGTGTCAGTGGTGAAATCCAAGGCAGTTCTATAGAGGTATTTATGAGCACGAATCCGCCGGACTTTTTTGCTGGAGAAGCTGCGCTTACTTATGACGAGCGAAACAAAAAGCTTGCTCAAATTTCAGACGCTCTTCATTTTCTAATCGGTTTGATCTTAAAGGACCTACCGAAACAGTCCCGTATTCTCTGTGTGGGTGTGGGAACGGGTGCAGAGATTTTATCCCTGGCGCGGAATTTTCCAGAGTGGCGTTTTCTGGGGTTGGATCCCTCGCAGGCGATGCTTGAGGTCTGTCGGGAAAGACTCAAAGGTGCCGGTTTGGAAAACCGTTGTGAATTTGTACATGGTTATATTCAGGATCTTTCTGATCAAGAACGCTTCGATGCTGTGCTGAGTATACTTGTCGCTCATTTCGTGGCGCACGGGCAGCGGTTGGATTACTTTCAGAATATGGCTAACCGTTTGCGTATAGGTGGTTAC
Source organism: Oligoflexus sp. (assembly GCF_035712445.1). Classification (NCBI taxonomy): domain Bacteria; kingdom Pseudomonadati; phylum Bdellovibrionota; class Oligoflexia; order Oligoflexales; family Oligoflexaceae; genus Oligoflexus; species Oligoflexus sp. The sequence continues at coordinate 19,879 of NZ_DASTAT010000057.1, forward strand.
CTTATTAATGCAGAGATTAGTTTCGATATGAATTCAGTGGAATTTCCAGCTATGCTAAGAAACTGGAAAGAAATACAAACCCTGATGGGTGCGACTGAGGAATCTCTTGAGAAGCTTCCCATCATATTGAGGGATGTTCTAACGGTTGTTCCTCCCGCAGAGACTGAGAATTTCTTCCGAATGAGTGGGATTGGTTGCCCGATAAGGTTTTTTCAGGCTTTTATGATCTGCGCTTGGTATGGGAAAAAAGTCAGCTCATAGAGGATATTGCCAGGTTGATCGAGGCTGATCTTATCATGCGCCACCGAAAAGCAAGAGGCAGGGAGCCTTCGCCCCCTGCCTTTGCACACGTCATCTCTGATTCGTGCCCGTGAGACGCTTGTGTTAAAACGATCGTGAGTAGGACCGAATACTACTTCATTGTTTTTCCTCGGACGCATTCGAAGAATCTCGTGAATCTTCGGAATTCTGGATCTCGGGCCGTTTGCTATCGGATTCGGTCCTGTCCTCGTTATACGTGTCGGGGCTGGTTTCAGGAAAGGCGTAATAGCCCCTGGCAAAAGCCGTGCGCCGTGCACCGACGACGACCCCTCCGGCAGGACCCCGGGCAACGAAAGCCGACCGGCGCGCGACATAGGCCTCTGCGGTGTCGGACACGGATACTTTAAAGCTTGCGCCTGCGTAATCAAGAATAGGCAAGGCAAGCAGTCCTGCCATCACAGTCAACGATTTTTTCATGAGTGTATCTCCACTGAATTCTTGTTAGAGAGCCAGGCGGAAGGTCCCGGGAGTCAGAGGAACCTGCTGAGCGCCGGCCGGAATCTTCGAGGTGAAGCTGTTTTCTTCGATGCTGGTGTTATAGGTCCATTGTCCGAAAGTAACCTGATACTGGGGAGCCTGGGCAACGCTGCGGGTGGTGATGACCGACTTGCAGATCGACCCCTGAGCGTCCTGAGCCACCCAGAGCTGCCAGTCGGCAACGGCCGTGCGGAAGGCGATATGTTCGCAGTTCCGAGCTGCAACCCGGCTGACTCCAATGTACTTCGCCTTCAGGACGCTTTTTTGGGCCACTTCCGTAAGATTGCTCAGCAGGAGGTCGATCAAAGGAGCCTGGACATTCAGTTCATCCAGCTTCATGAGCAGATCGTCGACAGTGCCTTCCAAGGCCATCTGCCCATATCGCTTTCCAATAGGGTCGATGACGGTGAAGGTTTTTCCGTCGAAATATGCGACCTGATTCTCGTCCCCCGTTTTCTGCGCATAGAGCTTGCCAGGTCTTTCGAATTTGACCTCAAGACTGAAAGTTCTTTGCAGCTTGAAATCTTCGGTGGGTTCGACTTCGTCGATCGTGGCCACAGCCCGAACCGAAAGAGTTTTTGCGGACTGGAGCGTGTTGGTAGTTTTCTTAAGGAGAGCGAGTGCTTTTTCCGAGGATTCATCCGCATAGCCTTGAGTGGAGAGAATCAATAATAAGCCGCTTGCAATGGCAGACTTTAACATAATCTATTCCTCATTTTTACTAGAGTTGGTTCCCAATGGTGACTGCAGTCTTGCCCAATCTCTACGCGATAAAAATCGTTTTGGGAATTGGAGTGTTTATCCTCGCGCTTTTCCCTATTCCATCGCTCGCATGCTATCAAAACCCTGTCCGGCAAGAGTTCCAGAAATAAAGACCCAACTGTCGCGAATGATCGCGCTTCATTTTTTTAGTGAGCTACATTTTTGAATGTAGGATTATCATCAATCTCGCTGCAAACATTCTCCGCACCTGAAACCTTGGAGCGAAACATGATAAAAATCCTGGAATGGTCTACGCTTTTTCCCATAGTCGTGCTGTTTGCCATCCTCCTGGCACTGTGCGAATTCGGTTTTAAACAGGGTCAGCGCTTACAGGATCGGACCGAAGATACGGTGACGGCAGGTATCGAGCCTATCATTGGGCCATTTTTAACTTTGCTCGCACTTCTCCTGGCATTTTCTGTGAGCTTTGCGGAGAGTCATTATGCTCGGCGCAAGCAATTGGCCGTCGATGAAGCGAACGCTATCGGCACTACCCTTCTCAGGACTCAATTTTTAGCCCAGCCGGATCAGGAGGCCATGGCCGCGCTCCTGCTGGAATATGCGAAAACTCGCGGAACATTCTATGAGTATCTCGCCGCGCAGAAATCCACGCGGGATACTGTGGAACTTACGAAGGCGATTCAGACTGAGCTCTGGCAGCATGCTGCGAAGCTGGGTAAAAAATATCCAGGTTTCATAACGACCGGACTCATGGTCGACTCGCTCAATCTCGTGTTCGACATCGAGGAAAACCAGCGGATAGAGCTGACCAACACCATCCCAATCAGCATCATCATGCTTCTGGTGTTTGCCTCAACAGTAGCCATGGGCATGATCGGCTTCCAGTTGGGTGTTCTGCGCTCCAGGCATTGGGTTTGGACATCATTACTGGCCCTGGTGCTCGCATCGACCCTCTATGTGATTCTTGATCTGGATAAATCTCAGAAAGGATTCATCCGCATCCAGAATGAAAGTCTATCGCGCCTGTACCAGAAACCGCCAGGCTCGTGAGAATATCCTGCTCAAGCGAACAGCTCGCTCCCAATGGTTGTAGAATTTCAGCGCGTTCCCCGATTCATTGCGCAAATGTAAGGCCTATTTTCAGGAGTTTTTCCCTCACCTTACTGCTCTTGCGTAAACCAGCAATACCTTTCTGCACAACCTGCATAATCAAGACGCCGAACTCATCTTCAGTGCGGAAATCAGGCTGCGAGGTTCGAAATGAGTATATTGCTCCATGTGCTGATGCTGATCATGATATTCAGCGCCCCGGCTTTGCGTGCCGCGCAAGACCCCTTGCGCATGGAAGCGGGTGCCGTTTTCCATAAGGCGGATCTTTTGCCCCACACCGCCTATCTTGTGGATTCTGACGGCAGCATCATGGTGGAAGATCTTCCCGGTCGTGACAGCGAAATGATGGCCGTCACAGGGCGCGGGGTCTTTATCTTCAATAAGGATGTCTTTTGGATTCAGTTTCAGATCGATAACCGCTTGAACGAGACCAGGCCTTTGACCTTGATGCATGCGCAATCCTATCTGGACCGGGTCGATCTTTTCGAATGGAAGGATGGCCATGCTGAAAAGCTGATGCTACGTGGGGATCGGGTGCCGGATCCCGCGCGGGAATTCCGCCATGCACTCTTTCCGCTGCAGGTGACGCCGGGTCTTCATACCTACTATGCGCGGATTCAAACCGATGGCCCCATGAATCTTCAGTTCTATGCCTGGGAACCGGATGCGCTGGCTCGTTATATGCGCAATGACTTTCTTGCGATCGGCCTTCTGTTCGGCTTCATCGCCGTGATGGTCGCCTATAACAGCTTCATCGGTTTCCGGCTGCGCATCCCCTACTACTTTGTCTACGTGGGCTACATCGTCTGCTTCGGCCTCGTCCAGTTTCACTTCACCGGGATGAGCCGCTATGTGTTCCCGGATCATCCGTTCGCTTCGTTTCTGATCCATGAGGGCATCATTTTCGCAGCGGAGATCGCCGGGATCTGCGGCTGCCTTTTCGCCATTCCCTTCCTGGATCTGCGCAGCGCCTCGCCCCGTCTCGTCAAGGCGATTTATGCCGCGTTTTCCCTGTCCATTCTCAATATGATCATCAGCGTCTTCGATTTTAACCTGTCCTCGTCGCTCGTTCTCTTCACCAATGCGATCCTGTCGAATCTCCTGGTGTATGCCGGGGTCTCCAGCTGCTTCAGACGCTATCGGCCGGCTTATTTTTATACAGCGGCCTGGCTCTTCATCATCGTCGGCAGTCTGATCACCATGTCACGCATCTACGGTTTTTTGCCGGATAATACCTTCACTGCCTGGAGCCAATTCGTGGGCGGTGCGATCGAGGTCGTCCTTCTTTCCCTGGCGCTCGGTGACAAGATCAGCTTTGAGCAGGAACAATCCCACGCCGCGATCACGCAGCTCAACACCGAACTGAACAAGGCCAACGATAACCTGAAGGAACATATCGAGAACGTCGAAGCCATCGTCGACGAGAAAACCCGCGACATTCGTTCGATCATGGAACATATTCCCTTGGGTGTTTTCATGATCAAGACCGATGGAACCCTGCATAAGGACCATTCGCGGTCGATTCAAGCGATCTTTGCCGGTCAGATTTTCGAAGCGTCGCCGGCCTGTTCTTTGATCTTCGCCAGAAGCTCTTTGAATACCGACGAAATCAGCCAGGCGGAAAGCTGCATCCAGGCCGCCATGGGCGAGGATGTGCTGAATTTCCAGATGAATGCCCATGCCCTGCCGCTGGAAATTCGCCGCACCGACGATCGCGGCCACGCGCACATTTTTGAATTGACCTGGAATCCTATTGAAACAGCGGCCGGAACGCTGGATAAGATCCTGGTGACCATGCGCGATGTGACGGAAATCCGTAGCCTCCAGGAACAAAGCCGCGATCAGCAGCAGGAGCTGGAATTCATCGGCGAGATCCTGAGCGTCCCCACGCCGCGTTTCATTCGCTTCATGAATTCCTGCCGGGAACTGATCCAGGAAAACGTCAAGCTCGTGGGTTCACAGGGCATCCAAAAGCGTAATATTGAAATTCTGAAACTGCTCTTCATCAACATGCATACGATCAAAGGCTCGGCCCGTTCGCTCTACCTGAAGAAACTGGCTCATATCTTCCACGATATTGAGCAGTATTATGCCCTATTGCAGAAGGATCCGAACACCCCTTGGGACGTGGAAAAGATGAAGGCTGGCCTCGCTGATGCCCAGCGCATCGTCCATGTATATGAGAACCTCGCGAAGGAAAAGCTCGGCCGCGGTGTGGATTTAACCCACGTCATTGAGTTCAGGACGGAACAGATTGAAACTCTCTATCGCTCGCTCAGCAATGCTTTGCGTGGTGAGACCCTGCCGCTGCCCATCCAGGAGAGCGTGGGCGACATTCAGGCCCTCTTCTTCCATAAGATATTTAAAGACGTGCGCGAGGTGTTCCAGGACCTGTCCGGCTGCCTGCCGCTTCTGGCCAAGGATCTGCAAAAAGAGATCCCGAACGTCGACGTGGAAACCGGCGGCATCCTTTTTGGGGATCGCGCCGAAGAACTGTTCCGGAACATCTTTGTTCACATCCTGCGCAATTCCATGGACCATGGTCTGGAATCCGCCCGCGAACGAGTGGACGCTGGAAAAGCGGCCAAGGGTCGCCTGATGATCACCATGGAGCGGCAGGATGAAACCTTGGTGCTGCGCTACGGCGACGACGGACGGGGCCTGAACTTGACCCGAATCGCCGAGGTGGGGCTCGCTCGGGGCATCGTGACTCCGGACGAGGCGCGGGATCCCCATAACGTTGCAGCTTTGATCTTTGATTCCGGGCTTTCGACGGCCAATCAACTGACGGAAATTTCCGGCCGTGGTGTGGGAATGGGCGCCGTCCGCCGCTTTATCGAGGACTGCGGAGGTCACATCACCCTTGACCTTCAGCTGGCCTCGGGGCAACACGATGGTTACTGCCCCTTCCAATTTGTCATAACTTTGCCCTTTGATCTTTTCGAAGAGCCCTTGTATCAGAATGCGCGCCGGGCCGCCTAAGGGCCCCAAAAGTTGTTTTTTTCCTTCACGCGTGTCGCCATGCCGACATAACTTACCTATTTATTTCTCAATTATTTCGCATAATTGAATAAATACACCTCTTTGACGTGGTATCGCTCAGGAAGCTACACAAGAGAAGAGCTGCATTTTACCTTGATCTGGCCTAAAAAGATAAACGCTTGTCAGCGGGAAGTTTCCGTGGTTATTTAACGCCAACTTACACCGTATGCGAGTCATTCTTAGCAAGAGGAGTCTGCCATTAACATTCTGCAGAAAATCCAAAAGACGAGACCATTTTTGAGTAAGTCTGAGCTTAAGGTTGCAGATGTGGTGTTAGCTGATCCGAATGCAACCATCCGTTCCAGCATCGCGGCCCTGGCCCGAACGGCTGATGTCAGCGAGCCGACGGTGAACCGCTTTTGCCGCAGTCTGGATTGCACCGGGTTTCCTGATTTTAAACTGCGCGTGGCCCAAAGCCTGGCCAACGGCACCCCTTATGTGAATTCGAACGTTGAAGCCAACGATTCGGTTCGCGATTTCTCCGTGAAGATTTTCGAGATGACGATGGCTGCCCTCGAAGATGCCAAGAGCAATCTCGATTACGACACGCTTGGACGCGCCATCGACGCCCTCGCTGGTGCCCGCAAGATTGAATTCTATGGACTCGGTGCTTCGGCTTCGGTCGCCCTCGACGCCCAGCACAAATTTTTTCGCCTGAATACTCCCGTGGTTGCCTATACCGATGTGATGGTGCAACGCATGTCTGCGGCTTCGGCCGGACGTGGCGATGTCATTGTGATGATCTCTTATACCGGCCGTACGATCGCTACCGTTGAAGCCGCCAAACTCGCTCGGGAAGCCGGTGCGACGGTGATCAGCATCACGATGCCCAACTCGCCTTTAGCGCAGCATAGCAGTATAGTGCTGGCGGTGGAGACCTCCGAGGACACGGACGTCTACACACCGGCCATCTCGCGTTTGGTGCATCTGACCATCATCGACGTGCTGGCCACAGGCGTGACTTTGAAGCGCGGTCCGGATTTCGTGGAGCATCTGAAGAAGATCAAGAACTCCTTGAAGGCCACGCGTTTCATCAAAGACGAGTCCCGCACGGAATAACAATCGTGTGGTGAAAATTTGCTGAGAGCGTGACTTTAACTGGACACCTTGTCAGCAAAATGTTGTTTGTGTGGGATCAAGGGGGAGCTATTGTGCAAACACAACTTAAAATTACCAATCTGAGCAAACTCTACGACAACAAAGTCCGGGTTCTGAACAACATCAACCTGGAAGTCAAAGAGCGGGAATTTTTGGTTCTGGTCGGCCCATCGGGTTGTGGCAAGTCCACGCTCCTTCGGACGATTGCAGGGCTTGAAGAGGCCACGCAGGGCGAAATTGAGATCGCGGGCCGCGAGGTCACCGAACTGCAGCCGCGTGATCGCGATATCGCGATGGTGTTCCAGGATTACGCTCTTTATCCCCACATGACCGTGCGCGAAAACCTGGCCTTCGGTCTGAAGATGAGAAAAACTCCGAAAGACCAGATCGAACAGGAAATCGAGCGCGCCGCGCGCATCCTGAAAATCGAAAGCTACCTGGATCGCCGCCCTTCGCAGCTGTCCGGTGGACAGCGCCAGCGTGTGGCCATCGGCCGTGCGATCGTGCGTCGCGCCAAACTCTTTCTCTTCGACGAGCCTTTGTCCAACCTGGATGCAAAACTCCGTTCGCAGACCCGCATCGAACTCGCGGATCTGCACCAGAAAATCGGCGCTACATCCGTTTACGTGACTCACGATCAGGTCGAAGCCATGACCCTGGCCGATCGCATCGTGGTGCTGAACGGCGGCGATATCCAGCAGATGGGCGCTCCGCTCGAACTCTATCATAAACCAGCCAACAAGTTCGTGGCCTCCTTCATCGGCAGTCCGACCATCAATCTTCTGGACGGAACGCTGAGTTTTGCAGGCGGCAAACGCACCTTTACCTCGGGCGCGCTCAGCTTCGACCTGAGTGATGCCCCCTGTCCCAAGGATCCTGGTCCTTATACCCTCGGTCTGCGTCCCGAGGCGATCAAGGTCCTCGCCCGAACAGGTCGTGAGGCCAGCGGTACGGTCGACCTTACTGTGGAAATGATCCTGCGCGAACCGCACGGTCATGAGGTTCACATGGTCGGTGAAGCCTCGGGTCACCAGCTGATTATCCGCAGCGCCAACCCGCAAAGGCTGGAAATCATCAGCCAGGCCAAGCGCGGAGACAAACTGCCCTGCACCTTGGATCGCCATGCCCTGCATTGGTTCGCAGCCGATGAACTGGGACGACGCGTGGAGCCCGTGGCCCCCTGAGGGGATGCTTCGTTCTTCATCAAAACTGACAATCCAAGAGGATATTCATGCTTCGCTTGACGCTTGCTCGTGATCATTTGCTCTGCGGCTACGGAACCAATCTGGATCCCAGCGCCGACCTGAAATTCTCGGGTGAATCGACCGCCGGAGCACGCCCCAGCATATTCTTCGGTCCGAAGCGCGATGCGCTGCACCTGATTACCAAACGTCTGCATGCCGCCCTTGTCGTGCGGCCTAAAACCCTTCAGGATATGCAGCCGCGCCTGCATGTTCTGGCCTTTCCAGGTGGCGATCCAGAAGTCACCAGGATCTGGCAGGAGCAGGCTGAGGGCCTCGGTCAGCAGATTCGTCCCAAAGTTATGGTGAGCGAATGGCAGCAGGCATCGAGTCTTTTGGAGCATGATGCGGATATTTATCAGCAGGAATTTAAAAGTACCGGTGACCTTTCCCTGACCCTTCGCATCCAGGCCTGCGTATCCGGTGATGCCCTGCGCGAATCGTGGCAGCTTTCCGGATTGAATCCTCAGCACTATGAAGCTTACCTGATCTACTGGCTCGAATCGGAAATCGGCGCCGGTCATCAGATGCAGTCGACTCTTTTTTACGAGCCGGCCTGCGCCCTTGCCTCGTACCGCGGACCTGTCTGCTTTTCGCTGCAGGCCTTCCAGGGTGACAAAACTCTGCCCACAGCCTTTGCCGAGTGCGGCACATGGCAGCATCAAGCACGTACAGCGAGGCGTTTCGCTGACGTCCTGCGCAGTATCTGGACCCGCGATGAACTGGTGGGCATGTCTTATGCAGGAGTCCAGAAAAGTGCTTCCTCGTGGCTGCCACTGGAACCCAATTCCCTGGCCGCTTTGGGACGCACCGATGGCATCATCGCCTGGCATGCACCCCTGGACGGGACTTTTGAATTGCGTTTCCGCTTAACAAAGAATTTGGACCAGCTGCTGGAGCCGATGGCTCCACTCGAAGGCACGCTGCGTTCGGTGCGGGAAAGCGATCAAAAATGGTTGCGCGGCTTGAAGCAGGCGCCTTCTTTTGTACCCGCTCCGCAGCAGAAGCAATATCAACGCACGCTTCTGACCCTGAAGCAGATGCAGGATCCGACCGGCGGCATCATCGCGGCTCCTGAATTCCATTATGATCTGACTCACTGCGGAGGCTATGCCTACTGCTGGGGTCGGGATGCTGGATTCATTTCCTATGCGATGGATATCTGCGGGATGTACGAAGAGTCCGCGCATTTCTATCGCTACATGCAAAAATGCCAAAGCGCCGACGGCAGCTTTCTGCATCGGCATGATATGGACGGCAACCTCGGTTCGAGCTGGGGGCTTTTGCAGCCCGATGAAACCGCGAGCGTCGTCTTTGGACTTTGGCAGCATGTGAAGCTGGCGGAAAATAAAGCGCTGGCCGAAGAATTGAAAACGATGGTTGAGAAAGCCGCCGATTGGATGACGCGAAGCCGCCATCCTTTGGATCCCGAGCTGCCGATTCCGGGCTTTGACCTTTGGGAAGAGCGCGAAGGCGTCCATTATTATAGCGTCGCGGCCCTGGCTGCCGGTCTGAAGGCGGCCATTGATCTTTATTCCTATATGAAGTGGACCGTTCCCGCCGCGTGGGAAACCCGGGCCAAGGAACTCATCACACTCTGCAACTCCGAACGCTTTGTGAAGAAGGATCGCTTCGCGCGCACCCTTCTGCGCCGCGTTTCGCCTTATCAAAGAAGCGCGATTGAAAATCAGGGCGAGTCCCTGCGCATGCATCGTTCGGCAGCAGGCCGGCCGATCTATTCTTTGGAGCAGGATTACGTCGTGGATATTTCGCAGGTCGCTGCGGTTTATCCATATGAAGTCCTGGATCTCAAAAAACATCGCGCGGCCTACAATGATCTGCTCGATGCCGTCATGCAAAGGCTGTGGCGCGCCGAGGCGGGTGGCCTGGGTCGTTACGAGGCGGATCATTATCGCGATGGCAATGCCTGGATCCTGACCACGATCTGGCTGGCCTTGGCCGCCGCGTACAAACATGATGATGAAAGTGGACCTAAGGAAAAACAATGGCAGGCGGCGAAAACTGCCTGGCAATGGACTCTGCAGCACGTACCTGCAGAGGGTCAATTGCCGGAGCAGGTGGATCCGAAAACCGGTCGCCCATCCTGGGTGATGCCTCTGACCTGGTCGCATGCCATGTTTGCTCTGGCTATACAACAACTTCCGAAAGAGGTGTACTCATGAAGCGGACTCTCATTCCTAGCGCCCTCGCCTTCTTCGCCCTGTCAGCCGGCGCCCAAGCGGCTCCTGTGAAGCTGAATTTCTGGGAGCAGAGCCCTCCCGATACAGCGGCTGAAATCGACAAGTGGATTGCCGTGTTTCAAAAAGCCAACCCTGATATCCAGGTCGTGCGCCAGCATTATGAAAACGAAGAACTGCGCACCAAGTTTCTGCGTTCGTCCGTAACGGGTGACGGTGCGGATATCGTCTTTGGACCGAACGACATCGCCGGCGTGTTCGCCACTGCGGGTGTGATTCAGCCTGTCGACGGCATGGTTGATGAAAAGCTTTTCGCTCCCAAGACCCTGGACATGGTTCGTCTGGAAGGCAAGACCTGGGGCGTGCCTTTGAACGAAGGCAACCACCTGATCCTTTATTATAACAAAGACCTCGTGAAGAATGCCCCTGCCGATACCAAAGACCTGATCGCCCAGGCCAAGGCCTTCACCAACGAAAAGCAAAACAAGTACGGCCTCGCCTTCTTCCAATCGGAACCTTTCTGGTTCGCCAGCTTCTTCCACGGTTTCGGCGGCCATGCTTTGAAAGTGAACGGCAAGGACGTGAAAGTTACGATCGACACGCCTGAAATGCAGAAAGCCCTGCAGTTCCTGGTTGATCTGAAAGACAAGGAAAAGATCCTTCCCAAGGAATGTAACTACGACTGTGCGAAGTCCATGTTCCTCGGCGGCAATGCCCTCTTCCACATCAACGGTGACTGGGAACTCTCGACCTATACCGAGAAACTCGGGAACAAGCTCGGCATCGCGCCTCTGCCCGTCATCACAGAAACCGGCAAGCCCATGGCTCCTATGCTCGGCGGCCTCTTCCTCTACGTGAACGCCAGCACCAAGGACAAAAAACTCGCAGCGACCAAAAAATTCCTGCAGTACCTGACCAGCAAGCAGGTGCAGCAGCGCGTGGCTTCCAAACTGAACAAGATTCCTGCCACCATCGAAGCCCGTGGCGACGCCAGCGTGAAAACCAACGCGGTTCTGAATGCTTCGGCCCAAGCCGCAGCGAACGCTTACCCCATGCCACCCCAAGTGGAAATGCGTGCAGCCTGGGACGGCATGCGCATCATGGTTCAGCGCGCTCTGTCGGGCAAGGAAACCGTGGCTCAGGCTGTGAAGACGGGACAAAAAGCAGCGGATGAAGCTTTGAAAGGCATTCAGGCCGAGCCCGCGAAAAAGTCTGAGAATGCATCGTCCGCCAAGGCTGGCTGAAGACGGCTGAGAAGCAGGGGGAAACAGAATGAACTTATCAATGATGCCTGCAATCCTGGAGCTACTCAAGCTCGGCACGATCCTGCTGCTCCTTCTGGGGGCCGCGTTCGGATACATGCTGATCAACTACAAGGTGTGGAGCTATAAGCTCTATCTGCCGATCAAAATCCTGTTCGGCTTCAGCCTTGGGGTTTTCTTCAAAGCCGCAGGCGCCTCATGGATGACGGCGGCCTTTGCCACCGTGCTGCCCATTCTGATCGCCCTCTACTTCAAGTATCGCCTGAAGGGCCGCTACGTGGCCGCCTCCTACTTTCTGGCTCCGGCGGCCGTAGGTATCGCCCTTCTTTTCCTTTACCCCTTGCTCTATGAATTCTATCTTTCGTTTCATGATCTGAGTCTGAAAACTTTTGCCGACTGGATTCAAAAAGGCGAGGCCCCGCTCGCCGGGACCTTCGGCCTCGATAATTACTTTGAAGTCTTCCGGGACCGCGCCACAGGTCAATCCTTTGTCGTGGTGCTCGGTCGCACCATCCTTTGGACTCTTGTGAACGTGGTCTTCCACGTCGGTCTTGGTCTCGGCCTTGCGCTTTGCCTCAACACTCCCGGCATGCGCGGCATGGGCCTTTACCGCACGATTCTGACTCTTCCCTGGGTGATTCCGCAGGTGATCGCGGTTCTGGTCTGGCGGTCTGATTTCAATGAGAGCGTCGGCTTTATCAACCAGTTCATCAATGTGACCAATCAGCTGATTTCCTTTGAAATCGCCGGCAAACTCTATGAGCCTTTGACCTGGATCGGCTTTACCACGCGCAGCTGGTTTACCGATCCCTCGGCGCTCTTCGCCGCGGCTTGTATTGTAAACATCTGGCTCGGTATTCCGTTTATGATGATCAACTCCTTGGGAGCGCTGCAGTCGATTCCCAAGAGTGTTTATGAAGCGGCGGAAATTGATGGGGCTGGGACTCTGTCCCGCTTCCGTCATATCACGATGCCTCTTTTGAAGCCTGTCCTTGTCCCCGCCTCGCTTTTGGGCGCGATCTGGACATTCAACAATTTGAACGTGATTTATCTGATGACCGACGGCGGGCGCTATGAAGGGGCTGATATTCTTGTGACTGACCTCTTCAAGCAGAGCTTCACCTATTACCGTTATGGTTTCGCCGCGGCCTATTCGTTCGTTATCTTTGCCATCCTCTGTATCCTGACCTGGCTCCAACTCAAGATGACCAGTGACAAGAAACCCGAGGACGCCAAACCCCGCACGAAGCTGAAGGAAAAAGATGATTCTTTGGTTCCGGGCACCAATTTTAGCTCTTCGAGGGTTTAATCATGAGCCGTATCGCCACCAGTTCTGTTCCTAAACTGGCCCTTGTGCATGCGATTCTCCTGATCGCCTGCGCGATTTCCACCTTTCCGATCTTCCGGGTGGTGGCCATTTCCTTCCGCAATACCGATACGGTCGCTTCTTCGGCGCATCAAAGCTTTCCTCCGCGCGGGGAAGCGACGGCCGGTGACTATGTGAAGTTCATCACCGATGCGATTTTGCCTAAGGATTTGATCGACGCGATTCGTTCCCCCAAGACCGAAAAACCTGCGGAGACTGTAGCGCCTGCTGAAAGTGCAGCGCCCGCAGCGGCGGATGATCCCTTTGCTGAACTCGATGAAGCGTCAGCTCAGGTCGGTGAACGCGCCTGGTACTCGAACTATACCGATCTATTCACGCGTTATCTCTTCCTACAGTGGATCTATAACAGCTTGATCATTTCGATCTCGGCGTCTTTGATCGGGGTGTTCCTGGCGGCGACCGCGGCCTATGCGTTTGCGCGCTTTGATTTCCCGGGGAAGCGTTTTGCGTCCGGCTTTATGTTCATGACGCAGATGATTCCTGGGCCTCTTATGATCATTCCTGTTTACCTCGTGATCAAGAGTCTTAACCTCGGCAATACTTACGCCGGCCTCGTCATCGCGATGTCGGTGACGACTCTGCCTTTCTCGATCATGGTTTTGAAAGGATATTTCGAAACAGTGCCGAAGAGCTTGGAAGAAGCCGCACGCGTGGACGGCTGCACGGCGGCTTCCGCCTTCTTCCGTATCCTCTTGCCTCTCTCGACACCGGCCCTGGCGATCGCATTCCTTTTCGCCTTCACCTATGCCTGGAGTGAATTCCTGCTCGCATCGACCCTGATTGATGACGTGGCCCTGCGTCCTTGGACTCTGGGACTGATGGAATTCAGCGGCAGCTACGATGCCCGCTGGGGTCTTTTCGCGGCTGGTTCGGTGGTGATTGCGCTTCCGAGTATGGCGCTCTTCCTTTACTCCTCCAAGTATGTGGTTTCCGGTCTGACCGTGGGCTCGGTGAAGGGTTAAGGCCTTACATCAAGAACACTACTTACGCGCGGCTTATCCATAAGCAAAAATTATGGATAAGTCTTTTTCATTTCATGAGTTTGTGATTCTTTCATTGTCACATCGACACTGTGCTTCAGATCTCCATCCAGCTGATGAAGCCGCTGCAGGCCGCGGCCGATGCCACCAAGGTGGGCAGCACAGTGATGGATGAAATCACCTTGAAGGTCATGGTCTACCATGAACTCGGCCACTGCCTGCACGATTTTTCAGGCCACACCAGTGGCAAAGGCGCGGCGGTGATGAACGCCTACCTGCAGCCAGCCCGTTACTTCGATCCTGAAGCTTTGCTTATGGATCACTTTCAGATGCTGAAGAAAATGCGGGACAATCCCTCCTTCCGCCCTTAATACAAAGATGAAAGAAGGCACCGCGCGCGAAGCCTTACGGCTTTGCTGCTCAAGGTGCCTTTCTTAATTTTGACTTGCTCCCGGAAACCGTGAACTCCGCTCGCACCCTTTGTTAGAATGCTGCCACTTCAGATCCATAAATTTTCGCGTGACAAAGACGACCTGGATTGTTTTAATTGAGCAAAGTTTAAATGGAATGTTCCTGTCTGATGCGAACCGCAAGCCCAACCGCTGCAGGTTTTTATCCAGGATCTTTGCCGAAGGTCGGTTTCGCACCCCGTAAAAGGAGTCGTTGCGATGGCATCCAAAACGCTTTTGGCGGAGCTTCAAACAGCGCTCGCCAGCTATTTGGACAATCATAAAAATCTGAGCATCCAATCGATCTCGAACAAAACCGGCGTGAGCTATTCCACGATCCGCCGGATTTTGCAGAACGAGGCGAACGATGTGCGGGATGAAACCATACTTTCCCTGATTCTGGTGGTGATGCCGCAAGCGCAACGCCTGCAGTTCCTGCAAACCCATTATCCGGCCCTCGGCGCTCTCCTGAAAGAGGCCCAGAGCCAGCCGATCGAGGAACCCGCGCTTGATCACTTCAAGCTGCGCATGTACCGCTTTAAAGACCCGCACAATTACATCTTGAAGATGGCGCTCACCGCGCACGGCACCACCCGAAAGGATATCTTTCGCATCCTCGGGGAACGCGGAGTCACAGCGCTCGATGAAATGCTGGAGGACAAGTTCCTCTTTGAAGATCGCAACAACAAGGTGAGCCATCCGTCCCGCGGATCGTTCATCATGAACGCCGACGATATCCTGCATCAGATCAAGAAGGATGCTGACTACTACGACAAGTCCCTCGTTGGTTCCCAGTTCGCGCGTCTTGTGCACCTTTCGGCCTCGCTCAGCCTCTCGGCCTACAAAGAGCTGATCGAACTCGTCAGCGAGTTCGCCAAAAAAAGCGATCGTCTGAAGGAAGCCTCGCAGAACCAGGGAGCCATACCCGTCTTTATTGACATTATGGTCAACACATATGACCGAGCATCCCTCACAGGAGTCAGTTAATGCGCGCAGCCATTTATGCAGTGATGGCCACTCTGTGGTTCACAGCAAGCCCGGGCCTCGCCCGAAACGGCGAAACCGGCATTCTCATCATGGTTCAGTCCTTTGAATTCGTGGAGAATGAGCAGCATCAGGTCACAACACTGGTGCTCTGCAGTGAAGACATGGCCAGAATCACAAAGTTGCTCGAAGAAGGTTTCGTCACCAGCATCTATCTGCCAGGATATGGCGTCTACGAGGTGCAGGCTACGCCAGAGGGAGAGATCACTCTCTATCAAAAAAATATCGAGATCCTGTCCCGCGAGTGTCAGATTTCCACCGCCCCGCACTGCTGAGGGCCGCGAATCCCACAAAAAACTTGGGCCTGCGTTCAGCAGGCCCACAAAACCAAGAGATCAAACCTCAACCTTGGGATCATAAGAAGACCTTGGCCTTCCATCCTTCCGGCTATCGTCTTTCTTTAGCGATAAAGCCATTAAAAGCGAGCAAAAGGCCGAAGTCAAACGGGAATTCCAAACCAGCCGTCACGACGCCTGTTTTTCCTCGTCGGCTTCGAAATCCGCATTGGGATCGGACCGGAGCCTTTTGATCGTATTGATCGCAATCAAAGTGCGGGTCATCATCGTCGGATGAAAGGTGAGCGTCGTCTTCTCACCGGATTTCTTCAGCTCCAGAAGCCCCAGTTTGGCCGCGGCTTCAATGCTGTTTTGATCCAAGGGGACCTTGACGAGCGGTTCGAATTTTTCCGCCAGCAGAGCAAGGTCGATGCTGAAGTTTTTCGTGATATCACCGCCCGACTTCTGCACATAGGTGCTGAGGCCGAAGAGCACACGCCGCTGTTTGAAGGGTATCGAGGCCTGCACAAGGCGGCGGGTCTTGCCGGCTTTGGCGCTGTGCACAAATTCGGAGTACCATTTCAAACGCATGGCGCCGGTCAGAGCCATGACTTCCTTGCCATGGTCCTGCTCGATCTCGACCTTCATCAAACCGCTGTTTTTAAAGACATCCAGCACCCGATTCAGCTGTTCGCGCTCATAGCCGAGGCAGCTTTCGATCAAAGAGATCATTTCATCGAGAAAAATCATATCGCGGCCATCGGGGAATTTTTTCGCCTTGAAACGACCGAGTTCGGCGAGGCAATCGGCCACCTGCGTGGAAATCAGCAGGGGATCGAGCACATGCACCATCAGATCATTTTTCTCATGAATCGTCTTCGCGAACTGATCGTTCATCTGATTCAGACGCTGGGAAAATTCCTTGAGGACGATCTGCACCCACTTCGGGAGCTTCGCCAGGGGATCAGCGGCCCCATCCTTGCGCTCGATCAGCTGGCCTTCGACATGCGTGCGCGCCCGCGCTGAAGCCAGACGCCGGCCGTGACTGAAAAAGCTGAGAACGCCCACCACTTCACCCGCGTTCTGCACAGTCAGGATCACTTCGCCCTGCGGAGTGTCCTTGTAAACTTCCACGCTGCCTTCCTTGATCATCAGCATGGACTTGCTTTCATCACCCTGCTTGAAAATCAAATCACCTGGCTTATAGCTGACGAGTTCATCCATCTTATTTTCCTCATTGGCATGGATCCATCTTAGCAAAAAATCCTCGGGCGATCGACGCCAGGCTAACATATTGCAAGAGACGGAGGGACGAACCTATTCTACGGGCTGAAGCGCCCAGGAAAGGAGCCTCCTTATGAAAGAATGCAGCGTACGGTCCCCCTTCGATCAAAAGGTCCTGGCCACGTTTCCCTATGATCAGGAAGCCGATGTCCTGGAGCGTGTCGCCGCCGGCCACCGCCTGAGCCAGGCCCCACAGAGCTGGCCCAAGGACCAGCGCCTTCTGTTTCTGCAAAGCCTCGCCGTGGCCCTGGAGAAGGAAACGGAAGACTATGCGAAGCTGATCGCCATGGAAGGCGGCAAACCCTTGCAGGATGCACGGGTCGAAGCCAAACGCGCCGTTCAATCCATTCAATCCACGATAGCCGCTCTTTATCAATGGCACGGCACGGAAGTCCCCATGGGTTTAACGGCCGCCACACAGGAACGCTGGGCCATGACCCGTCGGGAACCGCGGGGTTTGGTGCTGGCGGTCAGCGCCTTCAATCATCCCTTGAATCTGATCGTGCATCAGGTGGTGCCCGCTTTGGCCGTGGGCTGCCCGGTTCTGATCAAACCTTCCATGAAGACCCCGCTCACCTGTCAGCGCTTTGTGAGACTCCTTAAAACCTGCGGTTTGCCGGATGGCTGGTGTCAGCTGCTTCTCATCGAAGAAGCCCTCACGGAAAAGCTGGCCGCGGACCCGCGGATCGCCGTCTTGTCCTTCATCGGTTCCGCCACGGTCGGCTGGAAATTGCGGCGGCAACTGGCGCCCGGGTCCATTGCACTTTTGGAGCATGGCGGGACAGCCCCCTTGGTTCTGGCCGAGGACGCGGATCTTGGGAGCGCCATTCCGCTGATGATCAAAGGTGGCTATTATCACGCGGGCCAGGTCTGCGTTTCCGTTCAGAACGTTTTTGTTCCGAGGCAAAAACTGGATGAAGTGCGTGAGAAACTGCTGGCCGGCATAAAAAAATTAAAAACGGGTGATCCTTTGGATCCGGCGACCGATGTCGGTCCCTTGATTCGCAGTGAAGAGGCCGATCGCGTCATGCGCTGGATCGAAGAGGCCACCAGCCGCGGCGGCAAGCTTCTGATCGGCGGCGAGCGGATCAATGCCAACTGCGTGCAGCCGACCCTGATTGAAGGCGCTCCGGAGTCGGTGTCCTATTATAAGGACGAACTCTTTGGTCCCGGCATGGGCCTTTACGCTTATGAAGATTTTGAGGCCTGCATGGATCGCATCAATCACAGTCGCTTTGCATTTCAGGCATCCATATTCACCCAGAATATGGCGAAGGCCCTGCAGTTCGTGCAAAGGGTCGAGGCCGCCACGGTTCTGGTCAATGACCACACGGCATTTCGAGCTGATTGGATGCCTTTCGGAGGACGCAAGGAATCGGGCCTGGGCGTCGGCGGCATCCTGCCCAGCATGATGGAATTAAGCCGTGAAAAATTGGTGATCATAAAATCGCCGTACACACTTTGAAGCTTCACAAGGAAAACACTCTATGCAGTATCGTCGATTGGGAAAAGCCGGACTCAAAGTCAGTGAATTGTCCCTGGGTTCCTGGGTGACCTTTCACAATCAGGTGGATTACGATAAGGCCAAACATCTGATGACCGTGGCCTATGATGCCGGCGTCAATTTTTTCGATAACGCCGAAGCCTATGCCAACGGCCAGGCGGAAGTCATCATGGGCAAGGTGCTGCGGGATACGCAGTGGGGCCGGGATACCTATATCGTCTCTTCGAAGGTTTTTTGGGGCGGGCAAAGAGCCACGCAGCGCGGCCTGAGTCGCAAGCATGTGCGCGATGCCTGTGATGCGGCTTTGAAACGTCTGGGCGTCGATTATCTTGATCTTTATTACTGCCACCGTCCTGATCCCACGACGCCGGTGGAGGAAACCGTAAGGGCCATGCATGAGCTGATCATGCAGGGCAAGGTTCTTTACTGGGGAACTTCGGAATGGAGCGCGCAGCAGATTTTTGAAGCGCATGGGCTCGCGCGTGAGTTTCATCTGACGCCACCCTCGATGGAGCAGCCCCAGTACAACATGTTCCATCGTGAACGTTTTGAGGCGGAATATGCCCGCGTGTTCTCGGAGCTTGGCTATGGCTCGACGATCTGGTCGCCTTTGGCCTCGGGCATTCTGAGCGGAAAATATAACCTGGGGATTCCGCCCGAATCGCGGATGACGCTCAAAGGCTATGAATGGCTGCGCGGGGAATTGGAATCACCGGAAGGCCAGATGCGGATCATGAAGGTGCGGGAGCTGGAAAAACTCACGCGGGAACTCGGCATGAGCATGTCGCAGATGGCGATTGTTTTCTGTCTGAAGAATAAAAACGTCAGCTCTGTGATCCTGGGCGCATCCCGTCCCGAGCAGCTGATGGAAACACTGAAGGCCACCGATCTGCAGGACCGCATGGATGATAAGGTCATGGATGTGATCGAAGGCATTCTGCAAAATAAGCCCATAGATCCCAATGCGCCGATGTGAAATCAAAGCTTACGACACTGCGGGCGGCCTTTGTCGTCCTGCAGGACTTTTCCCGGAACCAATAGCCGACTGCGGTCGGCTTCCGCGGCAAGGTTCGCCTTCATCGACTCGCGGTCGGGAAGCGTTTTCCCGCCCTGCAGTATGGATTCAACAGCGCGCCCCGCGGTTACTTCTTTGGAAGGCTCCTGTTCACCAAGCCATACCCTGTGGCTGACAGTCAGAAATGGATGATTCCACAGTCGATCGAACTGCCTTGCCGATTCCGAGGCCAGCGCCGGATCATCCACCCACATCGAATATTCACGCAGTCCCGTGCCCCAGGTCAAGGAATCAAGGCTGGCGCTTCCAAAGAGCGCGAGGCGGCCATCAATGATGATCGTGGTGGCGTGAAGTTCCTGCATCAGATCGCTGCGATCCTTGCTGGCAAATTGTTTGGCTGGACGGAAAGGCAGAAACCAGCGAATCGGCAGATCGCCTTCCTTGATGACCTTGCCGGTGTCATCCAAAAGCTCAAGCGTCTCCTGTCCGCTCGGCAGACGACGGGGCGCGGTGACGAGCATATAGGGAAGGAGCGCATTCCCAAGGGCCCGCTGCGCATTTTTCTGATCCAGGATCACGCGGACTTTAACGCCACGCGCCATGGCTTCTTTCAGGGCCATCGCCAAAGGCCAGTTGAAGGCCATGGGACCGTAAAGATCAATGCTGCGCTCCGCGGCCATGATGCGGGGAA
>NZ_DASTAT010000058.1 GCF_035712445.1 Oligoflexus sp.
CGTCCTTGATCAGCGGGAAAACGGCCTCACGCATCTGCGCATACTGAGCCGCAAGGATGGAACGCAGCGGGACATTCCCTTCCAGGAAGCCGCCTATGTGGTCTCGCCCTATATCAATGCTGAGTACGATACCAAGGATTATCTTTACGCCTATCAATCCCTGACCAAACCCAACACGGTCTACGCCTGGGACTTCACCACCCAGCAAAGCCGTGAAATCAAGCAGTCCAAGGTCAATAACTACGATCCCAATCTTTACCAGACCGAACGCGTGCTGGTGAAAGTGCGGGACGGCGTCAGCGTTCCGATGTCGCTCGTCTATAAAAAAGGCCTGCAGAAGAACGGCAGGAACCCGACCCTGATCTATGGCTACGGCTCGTACGGCATTTCCATGGAACCCAGCTTCCGCTCAGCCCGCGCCAGCCTTCTGGATCGTGGCTTCGTCTTCGCCATCGCGCATATCCGCGGTGGTTCGGAAATGGGCCGCGCCTGGTATGAAAATGGCAAGCTTTTGAACAAGAAGAACACCTTCAACGACTTCATCGACTGCAGCCAGTGGCTCGTTGATCAGGGCTTCACCTCGGCTGATCACCTTTATGCCCAGGGCGGCAGCGCCGGCGGGCTTTTGATGGGGGCGATCGTCAACATGCGGCCCGAGCTTTATAAGGGCGTGATCGCGCAGGTGCCTTTTGTGGATGTGGTGAGTTCGATGCTGGATGAAAGCATTCCGCTGACCACCGGCGAATACGATGAATGGGGTGATCCGCGGAAGAAGGAATTCTATAGTTACATGAAGTCCTATTCACCCTATGACAACGTCAAGGATCAGAAGTATCCGAACATGCTGGTAACGACGGGACTGCATGATTCCCAAGTGCAGTACTGGGAGCCTGCAAAATGGGTCGCACGCCTGCGTGAACACAACAAGGCGCCGACCTCCATCCTCCTGCGCACCAACCTGACTGCAGGACACGGGGGAGCGTCGGGGCGCTTTGCAGTGATCAAGGAGCTGGCGCAGGAATACGCGTTTCTTCTGAAACTGGAAGGTCAGACGATTTAAGTCCGCAGATACCTCTCTTTGAATTTTTGGAGCGCTGGCCTGCGGGTCATCCGCTCCCGATACTCCAAAAGCCCGGTATCCAGGCCGGGCGCCTCCAGGCTTTTCGCCCAACCGATCAAAGACGTCATGAAAATATCAACCAACTGAAAATTTTCACCGAGCACATAGGGACGAGCCTGCATGTGCGACGAGAAAATGCGACACGACGCGGCAAAGCTCTCCATGGCCTGGGGAATGATGGCCGGCACGCGCTGCGCCTCGGGCATGAGCACCGTATTCCGCATCACCAGCCAAAGGTGGGCTTCCATCTCTGTCAGAGCAAAGGACATCCACTGATCATGCGTACCGCGTGCCCGCGATCCGGCCGTCGGTATAAGGCTGCGGTCGGGATACTGATCCGCGAGCCAGGTGCAGATCGCAGCGGTTTCCGCGAGGCTGTAATTATCCACGCTGATGCTGGGAACTTTCCCGAAGGGATTGATGCGCCAGTAATCGGGTTGATGATGCTCGCCCTTCCTGGGGTCCACCGAATGAAGTTCGGCGGGCACATCCAGTTCTTCCAGCAGCCAGAGCACGCGCATCGCACGGGTCATTGGCGTTCCATAGACTTTGATCACGTTCGACTCCTTTGGGGCACGTTCAGGCTTTCCATATCCACCACCAGCTCCCGCATGACTTTTTCCAAATGCTGCCACTGGTCCTGATCCAGGCTGGCAAAGAGCGCGATCAGAAAGCTCTGCATGCGTTCCCGTGAGTCCTTGCGGAAACGCAGGTGCTCAGGATCCCGGAAACTGCCCTCGGGCTCAGCCGACCGCCGCAGGGCGGTGACGATCAGGTCGCGATCGTGTTTTTTCAACAGCTCGATCCAAAATTCCCGCGAGCGGCGTTTCTGCTTCAGCGTTTCGGTCAGCGTGGCCCGATTCCAGCCTAATTTTTCCACCATCATCGCCTTCTGATCTTTCCGCATTTTGCCGATCCAGAATTTATAGCTGGCGGCGGCGTCATCCACGAAGTCCTCGAACTCCTCGGGGAAATCGCTGTCGCTGCGTTCCAGGAGTTTGGCGAGTTTTCGATCGTTCTTCCCGAGTTTTTCTTCCAGATGCTCGATCTGTTCCGCATCGAGCTGCTTCAAAAGAAGGGCCATCGGCGGCGTAAATCGTTCGGTGACCTCGGTCCGCCACACTTCAACGCGCTTCACCCAGCCTTCAAAAGTTTTGACATCGATCCGGCGCGCAGCCACGGCTTTTTGAACATCGCGCAAAAGATCGGTGATGGCCGGCAAACGCTCGGCCTTCAGCCAGTCTATGGTTTCATGCACAGGGATTTTGATGCTTTTTTCCTGGGCGCCGGTCAGGTCCAGATAGCTGTCCATCTGATAGACGACAAGCCAGTCCAGGTTATTGAAGATCATGCGCTTATAGGCGCAGCCACTGAATATAAGGATGGGCAGGATAAAACCAAGGCAGCGCACGACGACACCGGCCACGGTTTTGCGGGGAAAACGCCAAAAATTCACGGAAATGCTCCATACCCAGAGTGTGATCCGGGGGCCATTATAGGCGAAAAGGCCGCGCGCGGCGACCGCTTTTCCTCTTTTCTCGTTTGGAATTCAGCGCGGGTAAAATCCAAAAGCCCTGTGGATGGCGGCTTCCAGATACTTTTCGGGGCATATCACCCAGTGAATGCGCTTATCAAAAAAGCGGGACATCTGCTCCGTCAAAACTTCAAGCGAAGTCTGGGCATGCGTGGCTATGGTAATACCCGCAGAATCCTCGCAGATCGGCAGGCACTGCCATTGCAGGCAGCGGGCATGGCTCAGGCGTATCAGCAGTTTTGGGTCCAAAAAATCCTCGGGCAGCTGCGCATAAAAGGGCAGCTGCGTGGCTTCCGTGGGCACGCCCATGGTCGCTCGATCCCGCTGTGATGGGCGCTTGCGATCCTGCATGACTCAGACCTTTCCCGGATCCCCCGGCTGACGCCGTCCTGGTTTCAAAAGCTGTCAAGTGGCGATCGGATCTTTTGGGGTTTTTCTCAAGCCGGGCGGAAATCCTTCGCGATTTCCGCAGCCTGAAATAGGCTATTTTTCCAGGATCAGGGGCTGGTCTGCAGGAACTTCACGCGCTGCGCGTCACCGTTCACGCAGTCATAGATCTGGGCTCCGGCGCCATCGGACAGCGATATCGCTTCGATGTCCACGCAGCGGTTGCTGCCCATGTTTCGCATGTAGAAGAATCCAGCGCCGTCGGACTGAATGGTGTGCAGCATGGAACCGTTGTCCACGCAGCTTGTCTGAATGATAAAGGTTCCGTTCTGCGTGCCGTTGGCATCGGCCGCGAGACACTTGCCGGTCGCAAGGTTCTGGATCCAGTTGCCGTTGACGCGTTCGATCAGTCGGAACTTTTGAAGGTTCGACATCGTGCAGGGCATCTGCCGGAGACGCGCGCCATCATTCAGGCTGCCGCTTTCCACATCGAGGCACTTGCCGCTATGTTTATACTGAATGCTAAAGCCGATCAGATCATTTTTCAGTTTATCCATGGCGCGGCGGCTTTCGGCGTCCTTCTTCTTCATTTCCGTCTCGGCCGCTGCGATCTTGTCATTGGCTTCTTTCACCTGAGCTTCCAATTTCGCCAGCTCAGCGGGATCCGCGCTTCCCGATTTCTGCGCGGCCTCCAATTCCGATAATTTTTTACGCGCGGCTTCGAGTTCGGCCCGGGCCTCGTCCAGCTCGGCGTCGCGCGATGCGTAGGCATCCTGCTCGGAGGGATTGGTGTGCCGAACGGAAAGATCCTGATCCGGCAAGCGGATACGGCTGCGGCTGCCGCCACAGGCTGAGATGAGAATGACAAGCACTCCGACCCACAGAGTCGCATTCTGGCTTTGCATGGGGCAGTCCCCTTTCCTCGGTTGGCGGGTATGCTGCAATCCATAAGCCATTCTCATCTATTCAGCATGATTCGACGTTAATCCATCCGCACTGTCGAAGCTTGACTCACTGTCGCAATAGCTGACAGCTGGTTAAAACAGTAGGGAAAAAGCCGGTAACCAGATCACGGGGGGCGGCCCCCGCTTTTCCTCCTTCAGCCGGAAAAGATAGCTGCTGGAAAGGGCGAGGACATCCCACCAGGCGTGCACGAAGATGCTTTCGCCCAGGGTCCAGTTTCTGTTTTCCTGCAGCCATCCCAGATAAAATCCCATCCCGGCCTGGGCGATCGGCCTTTCGATGGTCGCCGTGTGCGCCAGCGCAAAAACCAGGGCCTGAATGGAATTCGCACCCCATGATGAATTGAGGCCGTCGTAGAGCAGAGGCTGCATGTAGCCGCGGAACAGGGCCTCTTCGGAAACACCCGCATTATAGGAAATCGCGCTGGCATAGAACGCATCGGATCCGCTGTAAGGGTCCCTTTGATAATCGTCTGTCAAGACATTGGGAACGAGAGCCCCAAGGCCCGCAGCAAGCAGCAGGGGCATCCACGTCGTCTTTCGCTGCAGATAGGAAAATTGAAAAGGCG
The DNA here is from genome assembly GCF_035712445.1 of Oligoflexus sp. Taxonomy (NCBI): domain Bacteria; kingdom Pseudomonadati; phylum Bdellovibrionota; class Oligoflexia; order Oligoflexales; family Oligoflexaceae; genus Oligoflexus; species Oligoflexus sp. Next base: position 4,573 of record NZ_DASTAT010000058.1, read on the forward strand.
CGGCCAGGAGATCCATCGGCGTTTCCTCCTCTTTCAGAAAACTGAAACGTCCCGACGCGCGATGCGTTTCGACGCCTGTGCGAAATGATTGCCAGGCGCTCAAAGCACCGACCGCTGTGATGTACTGGGAGGCCAGCGATGCCTGCCGCGGCAGCTCTTCATGATTGGTATAATCATCCTGCTGCTCCGAGGACCAGCTTTTCCAATTCATATCATCCTGCGTATCCTTGAGCTTTCTGGCCCGATTCGCGTACCAGACGTTCGCAGAAACCCAGGCCGAGGAATAGGCCAGCCCTGACGTCACGTGTCCCTGCAGGTATTGATCAAAGCCCGGCAGAACCAGGGACGCTAAAGGCCGCCAATAAAGATTAAGCGGCTCGTCCGGGGTTTTTTCGGGTGCGAACCAGCTTTCCGCGGCCTGGAGTCCTGGGTTCACAAGAAGCAGCAGCACGAGGCACATCGCTTTTTTCATGGGTTTCCTTCGAATTCTTACCGGGATTCTTACAGGTTTTCCATATTCGCCAATGCTGCCGGGAAAGGCAAGATTCGAAAACATCATCCATAGGTATTATACAAGGTAATTTTATTGAATAATTGTGGCGCATTAAACTTCATACCGGAACGTAAAAGCGGGTCAGCCCTGCGTATCCCGAAGGATGATCTTATGATGAAAGACCTCAAGGAGACGTTCCATGAAGAAGACAATGTCCGCTAGAATCATGATGGGCCTGCTGGGTGTGACATGCACGCTGGCTGCCTGTGGCAAAAGCGAGTCCAGCTCGGATGACGCCGCCACGACCACAACGACCACCACGACGGCCACGGGAACACTGGCTTTGGTTCCTTCGATTGTTCTGGCTTCGCCCACCGGTTCCACGAGCACGACCACGTTGGCTCTGGCTGATGCCGCGGAAGACAAGCTCGATGTAGAGGATCCCAAGGTCGCCGTCGCAGCTTTGGATCAAGCCTTTGCGAACGCCAAGGATATCAAGGGCTGTCTGGTGGGTCTCGGTCGCATCGCCCGTCCCGATCGCAACACCAATTGCTATGGACCGTCGGTGCTTTATCGCAACCATCCCGATGCCACGAGCGGTGATCCCTCGCCTGCGCATCTGCCTTCCGGTGACCTGGGCGTCTTCGATGCTTCGGAAGCCAATGGCGAAGCCTGCGTTGCGGCGAAAATGAATGAGATGACCGGCAAGATTCGCAAAACCGTCCAGGAGTCTATAGAAACAGGCAAGCGCGCCCTTTGTTTCGCCACCGTTCTGGGCAAGGACCTTCCCACCGAGGAAGGTGAGACTCTGGATCTGACGGCTGATGTGAAAACAGCGCTGGATGCCATCGCCACCGACCTTGGAAAAAAGGGCAAGCTGAGCTTTTCGGCCATCAAGATCACACTCGTGGAAGTCGCCGAAACGGGCAACGTGTTCCAGACCGATGTGCAGGCCGAAGTTCCACGCGGTTCCCTCTGGACTCGCGTCGTGACCAAGAAATACAGCGATACCCACACCAAGGGTTATGTCTGGGGCGTCTTCACCAAAAGCGCGACGGCCACCAATCTTCAGGGTCCTGCTCAGCGTAACGATCCTGAAGTCTTTTCTGTGATCTATGACAAGGAAGGCGACGTCATCAAGTTCGAAGGCACAAAGTCGGCCGCGGAAAGCAATGCGGACAAGACAGCCCTGGAAACGGACAAGGCTTCCCTCTTCGAATCCGACAAGCGGGTGCGCGTGGCCACCACAGGCACCCCCGGTTATGCTCATGTGATGGCGAACATAAATTCCGCAAGCGGCGCGGGAGAAATGGTCTTTATGTGGACCGCCGGTGGCGCGCAGGAAGAGCAAAGAACGCTGCATGCGAAAGTCACAGCGAGTGGCGACACCCGCTCCGGCTGGGGTTACTTCGGCTTCGGTCCGAAGCTCGGCGATTTCCGCACGGCCGTGAAAGCCGGCACCGTATCCGCAACTCAGCAGTCCATCGAGAGGATGATCTGTAACTGGGCTGGTCCCAATAACAACCACACCGGCATCAATTATGCCCAGAAACAGCTGATCAGCTTCAGCACCGATAAGTTCACCGCGACCGCCAACTACGTGGGCTTTGCCGCTCGCAACAACTGCGGTCAGGGTGTGACGGGAGGCTCCTTCGAAGTGGCGAAGGGCAATCCGAACGATACGGTGACCTATGCCGCATGGCCTGCATTCTCACTCCAGGATATCTCGACGGGTGAAGACAAAACCAATCTGCAGTCGGTGAAAAGCCTGCTGCTGGACACGTCTCTCTAAGAATACGAGGCCCAGTTCCAAGACTGGGCCCTTTTCCGTCCTAGGGACGACGCGCATGAAGAGCCATCGGCGCATGCGGTTCCAAAACCTTCTCCGGCCCAGCGATCAATCGTCCCATCACAGCCAGATATTTCCGTGAAGCATGCAGTTTCAAAGGAATCGGCATCACCTTGTCCATCGCGATGAGATCCTGATAATCCTCACGGCGATAATCCTTTTCGGGAATCACGAGCGTCACGGGACAGTCGAGCCAGTTCCGCTCTCTATCGCGGAAGGCGTAATAGGAAAGATGATGGCGATCCAGGGAAATCGCCGGCGTGCGCCTATTCAGAAAATGAAGTTGAGCGACGGCATACCAGCGCGTTCCCGCTAAAAATCCATCCAACGGACAGTGCTCAGGGAGCTTGTGAACGATGGGTTGACGGATGCTCTGAAGTCCCTTGTTCAGATCAGGCCAGAGCGTGAGTTCCATGATCGGTCCGGCTTTCTCTTCCAGCGTGATCACAAGGTTTCGGCGAAAATCCCGGCGGGCCAGCAGCATCGGCAGCACGATGCTGAGAAGGGCGGCCAGGAGCCAGCTGCGTTTGGAACGCGCCAGGTCATCGGCAAAAAGCGCGACGGTTGCCGGCAAAAGCAGCCAAAAGCCGGGCATGATCCAGTGCAAGAGAACGGGTTTGAAAAAACTCGCCGCTGCGATCCAGGCGATCAAAGGCAGACTGCTGCCGAGCAGGATCAGGGGCACGCCCTCGGGAAAGAGTCGGTTTTTTTTCCAAAGCCCATGCACGCTGCGCAGCAGAAGCCAGGCGAACCAGGGCGTGACGAACATGAAAAAGCCCACGAGGATCAGAACACCGCTTTCAAAATTCCAATCGAGCCTGCCGAAACCCTGTTCGACCTGATAGCGAACCGAGGCCCAATCATTCTGAATATTCCACACCCAGACCGGGGTGGTCATGAAAAGCCCAAAAAAGAGGGCATTCAACCAAAAGCTCAGTTCCGCGCGCAAGGTCTGGCGACGCAGCAACAGAAGGGTCAAAGCCAGCCCGAACCCGATCGGCAGCGATTGATATTTAAAGAGCCCGGCCATTCCTAAAAGCACACCGAACCAAAAACCCTGATGCCCGTTGAGCGCGATCTTCTTTCGATACCTCAGCGTCAACCACAGAGCTGCGGTGATGAAGGGATAAAGCCCCGCATCCGGCAGGGCGAAGACACCGAGCAAACCAAAGCCCGGCCAGAGCACGGTCGCGGCGCTGAGCAGCATGAAATCGCGCGGTCCCCATCCCGGGTGGACTTCACGCAGGCAGAGCAGAAGAAAGAAAGACGCGAGGGTATGCATGACAGGAATCAGGAGCCGCACAGCCAGCAGCCCCGCGCCCCACTTGGCGCTCAGGGCCGTGATCCAGGCGATGCCGGGCGGGTGATCGTAGTAACTCAGCTGCAGCTTTTGCCCCCAGTCCCAGTAGTACGCTTCATCGTTGCTTAAGGGAAAATACGCGGCAAGCCAGAGGTGAAACAGAAAGCCGAGCCAAAGGATCAGAAGGGCCAGCGTCCAGCCGGTTCCAGCGGCCAGGCGTTCGATCACTGCATCTTTCCAGGTTCTTTTGATCAATCCCGAAGCTCCCCATTTTTTTGCCGGGAACGAAAACGTCTGCTAGCCCGCCGCCTGCCCAGCGTGACGGAGTCGGGCCGCCCTTTCCAGGGTAAAAAACTCTTTCCCAAAAGTCGGGCATCGGCTACTGTGAGCGTCCGCTCCCTGTGGAGCAGCAGCCCGACATTTATCAGGAGTAGCCATGGCTGACCAGGAAATACAAGTTGCCTTGCAGAGAATTTACGTCAAAGACCTCAGTTTTGAATCGCCCAATCCTGTCGAGGTATTCGGTCAAAACTGGAAGCCTCAGGTCAATGTCGAAATGCAAACCAAGAACCGTAAGATTGCAGAGTCGGCTTACGAAGTCTCTCTGGAAATGACCATCACGGCGAAGAACGGCGACAAGAACGCGTTCGTCATCGAAGTGGAGCAGGCTGGTATTTTCGTGATCAAAGGTCTGGATGGTGAAAACCTCCGTCGCCTGATGGGAACATTCTGCTTGACCATTCTCTTCCCATACCTGCGTGAAACTGTGGATAGCCTCTGCCTCAAAGGCAGCTTCCCTCCGCTGGTTCTGGCCCCCATCAACTTCGATCAGCTGTACGATCAAAGTATCAAGCAACAGCAGCAGCAACCGGCTAATCAGCCGCATGCATAATGTTCGCAGGGCCTAAGGGCCCATCCTGGACGCCCTTCAAACGAGGGGCGTCAAGCTTACCCCATCACGCCGCCTTTCTCGCGTCATGTCCAACCACATTGTAGAAATCACCAATTGGCTTTTCCTCCCGGCCCCCGCATAACGTTAGCAGCACTTCACTCAAATTCGGAGGTTCCATGAAACGCTTGCTCGTCGCCGTATGCCTGTGTTTGGCCACGGCCTGTGGACAAAGTTCCCCACCTGTTTCAAGTCCGAAGGCCGCGGCTGCAGACGGCAACTATCTGATCGGCACGGGCATCTATGATATCACCGGGCCCGCTGCGGAAATCGGCATGATGGGCTTTGCCGTGAGTGATCAGAAAACCGCGGGCATCCACAGCCGCCTGCGTTCGCGCGCCTATATCGTCGGTGATGGAACAAAGCGGGTGGTCTTCGTCAGCGCTGATCTGGGCATGATGTTTCAGATGGTGAAATTGAAAGTCGCCGAAAAGATCGCGCAGAATCCAGACCTCGCGCCTTATTACAGTGAAAAGAACATACTCCTGTCGGCGACCCATACCCACGGCGGGCCCGGCGGTTACTCGGGTTACTTCCTCTACGACTTCACGATCAATGGTTTTATCAAAAGACATTTTGAGACGATAGTCAACGGCATCTACATGTCGATCCTGAATGCTCATAATAATCTGGAGCCAGGAAAAATCCTCGTCAACGAAGGCAAGCTGGAAGGCGTGGGCGGCAACCGGGCGGAAGAAGCCTATAACAATAACCCCGCGGCCGAGCGCGCCCAGTATGATGGCAATACCGATAAGACCTTTACCCTTTTAAAATTCGTCAACACCCAGGGTGAAGAGATCGGTATGGTCAACTGGTTTGCGGTGCATCCCGACAGCATCGGTCCCGATAATCATCTGATCACAGCCGATAACAAAGGCTGGGCGTCTTACCTCTTCGAAAAGGATCAGGGTACCAACTATTTCGCTGCGAAAACTTTCGTCGGTGCCTTCGCCCAATCGAATGCCGGGGATGTGACACCGAACATCGGCTTTGGCCAGGCGCCTCCTGATCTGACGCTGAACGGAAATAAAAGCCTCGGCAATGCGGTGATGAAACAGTATCAAAAAGCGCGGGAACTTTATGATGGCGCCACGGAAGAGGTCACGGGTTCGATCGACTTCCGGCATGAATGGGTTGATATGCGAACGCTTCAGGTGGAAGAGACGCAGACGACCACCTGCGCCGCGGGCATGGGGGCTTCGTTTTCCGCGGGCAGTCCCTTCGATAATCCGAGTCCCGCCCCGCTCTTTCCGAATGGAACCACGGTCGATAGCCTCGTCTGGAGTGAAAATGCCGGAAAAACGGCTCTGAGTAAACTGCTCGGAGGTTTCTTCGCATTGATCTGGACGGATACCAGCGATAAAAATTACAAGGCCTGCCATGCGGAAAAACCTGTGCTGATTCCCACCGGCATCGCGCATG
>NZ_DASTAT010000059.1 GCF_035712445.1 Oligoflexus sp.
AAGCAAATAAAGAGGAGAGAATTATGTTTCTTAAGTCACTCGGGCTTGTCCTGGCCTTTTTCTGCACGACGCTCGCGGCCGCTGCCGATCCTGTCGTCATACCGGTTCCTGTGGATACCTGCTATGGTTCACCGGCTTCACCAGTCTGTGGACATCCGACCCAGAAAGACTTCTGCAGGGAATACAATAGGGATGGCATCAGCTGCGATGATGTCGGATTTTATGAAGGCCAGGTGGGATACCCATGGGGCAATCAATCCGGAAAATTCCGCTGCGTGAACGGTTGTCTTGCATGGTTGGGCCAGGCGCAATCGTGTAAAGCCTACAACCGCGATGGCATCACCTGTGATCAGGTGGGCTTTCATGATGGTCAGGTCGGCTATCCCTGGGGCCTGAAATCCGGAAAATTCCGCTGCACGAGCGGCTGTCTTCAGTTCATCTGGTGGTGGTGATTCAAAAGCTCGCGGTCCGCATGCATGAGCGGGCTGGACGGCGGCAGGGGGATCACGTTAAGCTCAAAGCTCCAGCGTATTTTGCTTAGGAGCGGTGATGATGCGGCGTCTTCCCCAGGCCCTGGCCCTCTTCCTTCTCATCTTCAGTAACGCGTGCAAAAAATCCGAGACATCCTCTCCACAGAGTTCCTCTGCACTCGCGCGCCTTCTGGTATCGAGCACAGATCCCGACATCCAATTTCATGCGGACGCCGAGCATCTTTATTACGACTGCGCTCCATCCTGCAGCGATGATCAGATTCTTCTGGTCTTTTTTCCCGGGTCGGATGGCTCACCGGATAATTTTCAAAAGTTGATTCAATCCATCGGCAACACTGGGGTAAGGGCCATAGCCCTGGCCTATCAAAATAATGGAGCGCTGAGCAGCATCTGCGGCACAGACGACGCCTGCTATACTAACGCCCGGCGCGATCGCGTGCTGGGTGCCGCAGGCTCCACCTATGTGCAGAGCGCAGCGGACGGCATTCAAAATCGTCTCCTGAAAGCCCTCAAAGCACTCGGCTGGAATCAATTTCATGACGGTGACACCTTGCTTTACAGCAAAATGATTTTCAGTGGCTTCTCACAAGGCGCGGGCATGGCCGCCTGGGCTGCAAAGAAAGTGCAGCTGCAGCGGGTGTGCCTCTTCGCGGGCCCCTGGGATCACCTGACCGGCACAACACCTGCCAGCTGGATTCAGGAGGCCAGCGCCACGCCTTCTGATCGTTACTATGGTTTTACCCACTATGACGATTCTTTGCCCGGTGGCGTGCAGTATTTGAATTTGAACTGGCAGCAGCTCGGCATGGGAACGGGGACCGATATCCCCCTCTATTCGAATCCCAGCGGCCAGAAACTGACATCAAAAGACAGTGACGCCCGCTGCGTGGCGGATCCCCATGGCTGCTCTGTGTCCGATGCCGCCACACCTTTGGAAAGCGATGGAACGCCGCGCTACCAAACAGCCTGGCGCTACCTCTGTGGACGATAGACCTTCATCAGCTGGGCCAGATCCTGATCGAAGACCATGACGTGAGTGCCCTGATCGGGCAGCTCACGAATGGAATCCTGATGCCGCTCCCATTCCTGAACAGCATGCAGAGCGCGCCAGCAGTCCTTGGGATGATTCCCTTCCCCGCGAAGGCAATCCTCGGCCCTGGTTTCGACGCCTCCATAAAAACGATCAATATTGCGAAAGAACTTCGCATACTCGTCTTTCTGATAACCGGCTCTCAGGAAAAATTCGTAACCGGCTTCATCGGCCTCCGTCTCGATCCAATTGGAAAGAAGGCTCCGCTTCCGGTAATCGTGCCGAATGACGGCTCCATGATAACGGCAGTGTTCCCCTTCCACCTGCTTCAACTTTTCCAAAGCATCGGGATTGAGCTGAGCCCGCAACTGAAGCCATGCGTTGCGGTATTTCTCCTGTTTGACATCTCCGGTCTGCATGGCCTGCAGACTGCGGCAGGCATCAAATCCCTTCACGTCTCGATTAAACTCCTGGCGGAACGCAATCGCTGCAAGGTTCAGGGTTTCTTTCAAAGAAGCCTGTAGAGCGTCATCAGACCATGCAGCCAGCGATTGATCGAGCGTCTTCTGCGCCTCGGCCAACTCGTGCGCTACCCTCTCAATCCCATCCGCCTCCGCTTGATACTCCGGACGCAGGCGCACGAATTCCGCGAAATCTATGCGTCCGTGATTAAGAGTGATATGAGCCAGCTCATGGGCCACGGCCGCAGCAAACTGGGCATCCGTATCAGCCACCTGAATCAGGCCGCTATTGAAAATCAAGGTACCATCCGCTGACGCACCCGCATCTATATCAGGCGCTTCGATCGGCATGACACAGAATCTTGTCGCGTCAAGTTCATCGCGGAAGACATAAGCGTTATGCAGCGCGATTCGATCGATATGCCGATGCACATATTTTTGAAAAAAAGGATCAAAACTCTCCATTTCCAGGCAGTTAAGCGCATGGGGAGGGCGCAACGTTCCGCCCCAAATATGCTTCAACTGAGACTCATCCCGCCCTGTGCTCTTGCAACTCGAAATCAAGCACCAGCCGACAGCTAAGCTCGTGATCCCAAAGATTCTCATTACTCTTCCTTTCCGCTTTTCCATACAATCTGCATACATCTACTCGGCAAAAATGCAACTCCTTCTCAGAGTAATGAATCCTTAAACTGTAGGTAAAGAAAAAGGTCTATCTCTTGGAAGGAATCTACCATGCCTCAAGCTCTGAAAATGCGTCGAATGTGGGTGATGCCCGTAGCCGTGGCCTGCGTGTGGTCCTGCACAAAGTCGGATTCAAAGACCAAATCCAACGAAGGCGGAACCATGACAACGGTGAGCCTGCCCAACCAGCTCAACATCAACAGTGAGAGCCTTGGTCTGATCAAGAACGCACGCCTGCTCGGCAACCCACCGCCGACCGCAGCCCTGCAGGCCCTTGCAGCCGACCCCGGGACGATCTTCGGTCATAGCCTTGCAGAAGGCATCAAATCCTTGAAATACCGCATCAGCAACATGGAGCTTTGCGGCGTGTCCGATGGATCCCGCGGCGACGCCTGCAATGAGCGGCCGTTCTCGATCTTCAGCGAAGATCGCTCCACCTCAGACTACGATACCTTCGTCCCAGGCGCCGAGGCCGTTTCCAACTTCAGCGGTTGGACGGACTTTATGAAAAAAGGATCCTTGGAAGATCTGGTCGGCAAAGTCACCTATACCGATACCGCGATCGGCAGCTATGAGGCTGTCATCGTTAATTTCTATCGTACGTTCAAAGTGGATGCCGAAGTTCAGCTGAACAATGGCGAAAAACTTTATACGAAAAACGTCACGGATTTCTATAACAACGGCAAAACTGGCCTTGATGTCACCTATGCAGGCAAGGCCAGCAACATCACAACGGGTCCTTCGGAAGAAGGTTTTTTCTTTTTGCCCAACGGCGGCAAGACCTTCTATCTGCAGCGTCCCTTTGAAATCACCCAGGCTGATGTCGATAACCTTGTTCCCTATAAAATGGCCTTGGCTTTTGATCACAATAACTTCGTAAAAGGCTCTGGCTCTGCCCCTGGGTCCATGTCCACGCCCCCTGGTTTCGTGGAAGGCCAGATAGATGATACCCTGGGCCGTTCCATCAAGCCTGGCTTTTTGGAATTCGCTCCTATCCTGGCGCGTGAATCCGAGACCATCATGCGCGAGACTTATGTCCTCTCGACCAATGATATGACCGGCGTCGATGATAGCACAAAGCAGGGTTTCTCGGCCCGCCTGACCCTTTACTATGTGAAGGAAGACGAATCCAAATCCATTCGCGCGGTGACCTCACGCGGCTACTACAATGAATACTCGACCAGCTACATGAACTATGATCCCGTCTCCGGTATCCGTCGAATTGCTGACGGCACCGAAGCCGGAACGATCGATTTGTTCCAGGGCACAGCCACCAACTTTGCTCTTTTCAAAGGCTTTAAGCGCCTGACCAATGTCGGCGATTCGGGAACTGTGACCACCAAACTCTGTGAAGGTTCCATCACAAACGGAGCCTGCTCAGCGACTCTGAAAGACCTTACCTGGGTCTATACCTTCGTCGGAGCCTCGGAAGCTGAAACCGAGCTGACCTTTGAAGCTGTGCCGCCGCCGCCTCCTCCTGCTGAACCTGCACCCTGATATCAAAAAAAGGGCGCTGCCCACGCGCAGCGCTCTTCTCCGCCCTCCCCTTCCTCACGCTCTTCCTTCACCCGCATGAATAAAGTGCACGGAACGCATCTTCTGGAAATGACTCCCCTGTTATAAGCTCAAAGACATACGGGATGGAAAACGCTGCCATTGGAGACGATGCACATGCGCAAGGATCGTAAGGCGGACTGGATCATCGGCACGGGTCTTTTAACTCTTTCCCTGCTGCCAATCGTTGCCGGGATCGTCAGATTGTTTCGAGTCAGCACGGGCACTTCAACCGCGGAAAACAGCCGATTTTTGGAGGCTCCCTGGCCTATAACATTCCATATCGCAGGCGCGATTATTTTCTGCGTTCTCGGCGCCTTTCAATTCGCGCCTGATTTACGAAGACGGAACATCCGCTGGCATCGACTGGCGGGACGAATCGCACTTCCGGCCGGGTTTATAACCGCGCTGAGTGGCATGTGGATGGCTCAATTCTATCCGAACGTGGGCTTCGATGGTTCGGCGCTTTATGCGCTGCGTATGCTGGTCGGCGCTCTGATGAGCCTTTTTCTGTGGTTTGCCACGCAGTCGATTTTAAAACTGAATATTCCCCAGCATCAGGCCTGGATGATACGAGCCTATGCCCTGGGCCTGGGTGCCGGAACGCAGGTTCTCACTCACATTCCCTGGTTTCTTCTGCCGGACATGCAATCGGAACTCTTCAGGACACTGAGCATGGGAGCCGGCTGGGGCCTTAACATGATCGTGGCCGAAGTTATCATCAGGTGGCCTTCTTTGCAGGCGTCGCGCAAATATCCCGCAAGCATCCTCGAAGCCAGCGGTGGGCAGGGTCAGCGTGAAGCCGTGGATGCCAGAGCATCGAAACGGTAATATCCGGCACCGCAACAGGTAAAGGAAAACTGTGGACGCCCATCCTAAGGTTTCTCGTGTGACGCTCGGGCACGCTGGCAATCAATTCGGTGCCGCGCACCAGAGCGACAGCCGCCGAAAAACCGGTCACGATCGTGGTTATGTTCCGTTCAAGACCCAGCATTTTTAAGGCATCATCCATCTGCCCTCGATCCGTGCCCCGCCTTGAAACAAAGATGTGCTGACCCGAAGCAAAGCGAACCGGCGTCATGGCCCCCTTGCTCAACGGATGTCCCAACCTCACAACTCCCACAAAGGAGTCACGGAAAAGAGCCTGCGTGTGAAGCTCAGGGCCGATGGTCTTGTCCACCACACCTGTTTCCAGATCCACAGTCCCATCGCGCAAAGGGGCAATTTCCTTATCGGGCTTCAAGAGAAAACGAAGTTTGACGCCAGGAGCCTCTTTATTCACCCGCGAAATAAGCTCAGGTCCGAAATTTTCAATGAAGCCATCCCCCGTCCGCAGGGTGAATGTTCGCTGCAGCTTCATAAGATTAAGTTTCTCGGCGGGACGCAGAACAGCTTCCGTATCCACAACAAGCTGGCTCACCCGCTCCCGCAGCTCCAGCGCCCGAGGCGTGGGAACCAGACCACGTCCAGCCCTGACCAGCAAGGGATCGCCCGTCGTCTCGCGCAACCTTGCCAGCGCCCGACTCATCGCGGAAGGGCTCAGCCTCAAACGTTGCGCTGCGCGCGCAACATTACCTTCGGCGAGCAGCACATCAAGGGTCACCAGCAGATTCAAATCAGGCCTCGCCACGCTTTCATCCTCGCCATCCAAGGGGCCTTCCTGTTCGCCATCCAGGCGTGGCAACACAGCCCCTGCGTTTTACGCAAGCTTAGGTCAACGGCCTTTTTTTCGCAAGAGACTGAGATTCCTGATCTCCTGATACATGTCAACACGGGATATTTGCGTGACATGGCGTCACATGCACGAATAAAGTGTAACCCATGCGCCTTCCGCCATGGCTCTGATGCACCGATAATGCCTTCTGAATCAGCCGTGAGGCTACGGAGGAAACCATGGAAACAAGATCAGCACAAACCCAAGAACCCTCAACCTACTGGCCGCTTGCCACACTATCGCTCAGCATGCTCATGCCCTCTCTTGAAACAAGCATTGCCAATGCAGGTCTCCCCACCCTGGCTCAAGCTTTTGATGCAAGCTTTCAGGAAGTCCAATGGGTCGTTCTCTCCTATCTTCTTGTGATCACAACCATGATCGTGTCCGTCGGTCGTTTCGGGGACATCATTGGACGCCGTCGCTTGCTCTTGAGTGGCGTCCTGCTCTTCACGCTGGCGTCGCTCCTCTGCGGATGGGCTCCTTCGCTTTGGATATTGGTGGCAGCCCGCGCCGCTCAGGGTCTTGGTGCTGCCACCATGATGGCTCTTACACTGGCCATGGTGGGAGGAACAGTTTCCAAAGAAAAGACCGGGAGTGCCATGGGACTTTTGGGAACGATGTCCGCCCTCGGCACCACCCTTGGTCCATCATTAGGCGGTATTCTGATCACGGAATTCGGCTGGCATACGATCTTTCTCATCAACGTTCCGCTCGGACTTCTGAACTTTTTCCTTATCATGCGTTATCTGCCTCGTGATCGTAAGCAGCCCCAAGCAGCTGCCGCCGGCTTCGACATCGCAGGAATGCTGATCCTCGCCGCAACCCTTGCTGCTTATTCCCTTGCGATGACCATCGGGCACGGCCGACTCGATCCTTTGAACCTGACTCTTCTCGGGCTGGCTTTTCTGGGCGCCCTGCTTTTTGTGTTCCACGAATTAAAGACAGCCTCACCCCTGATTCAGTTCACGATGTTTCAGGATTCCAGCTTAAGCGCAGGGCTTGCCATGAGTGGTTTGGTCGCAACCGTGATGATGACCACTCTGGTCGTGGGCCCTTTCTATCTTTCATCAGCCCTTGGTCTCAAGCCTGCCTGGGTGGGCTTCGCACTCTCAACGGGTCCGCTTGTGGCGGCGGTTACAGGACTGCCGGCTGGTCGCATTGTGGATGCCTGGGGGACACGGCGCATGACTCTTCTGGGACTGGGTGGAATGGCAGCGGGAGCGTTTCTACTCTCGCTTTTGCCTCAGGCCTTCGGAATTGCAGGATATCTCGTACCCATCGCAATGATGACAAGCAGCTATGCATTATTTCAAGCCGCGAATAACACGCAAATCATGACAGGCATTCGTCCCGAGCGGCGCGGGGTGATATCCGGATTGCTTAGCCTCTCGCGAAATCTGGGACTGATCACAGGAGCATCTGCCATGGGAGCGATTTTTGCGGCGGCCTCGCAGGCCACGGAACTCACGCGAGCCGATCCTGAAGCTGTGGCTCAAGGCATGCACTTCACCTTCGCTGTCGCCGGCGGCCTCATTGTCCTCGCGCTGGGAATTGCCACAGTCAGTCGCCGATTCTCGCAGAATCGCTTGTCAAATGCATGAAAGGGACACGCTATGTTGGGTTGGAAGGGTTCAGCCATTAGACTCATGCTTCTGGGATCACCGCTGAGTTTCGGTGCGCTCATCGCAAAGGCCACGGAATCCGAGGCAGAGAATCTTAAAGTCATACCCATTGGCAGCGAAGGATCGCTGACCTGGAGCACCGAAGTCCGCTTACGCTATGATGCGCACGAAAACCGATTCTTGAAAGAAAACCAGGATGATCGGCAGTCCCTCTTCCGCGGCATCCTGGGGGCGGATCTCAGGCTGAATCCTAACCTGAGAATCTTGAGCGAAGTAGGTGCCGCGCATGTGGACAGGAATCGTCGCCTCGCTCCGCCAAACTTTGAAAATGAGGCTTCCCTGCAGCAGCTTTTCATCGAAGCGCGCGGATCCACTGGTTCCGCTCTGGTCGGCGTCATGATCGGACGCCAGGAATTTTCGGATGGACCAAGACAGCTCATAAGCCTCAGCGATGGTCCCAACCTGCACCGCACCTGGAATGGTGTGCGTGTCTATGCAAACGATTCGCGTTGCCGCCTCAGCGGATACGATCTGCGTATAACGCGGCTGGAGCGTGGATCCTTTGACGAAAGAATGGATAAAGACGAAAGGATAAGCGGACTGAATGCCAGCTTCATCATCTCGCCCGAGGGTGAAGCGGATATCCTTGTGGATCCCTTCTATATTCAAAGTGAAAATCCTCAATTCCGATCAGGGAAAAACCTTGGCCTGGATGAGCGCCATACCTTGGGAATAAGGACTTGGGGCCGACATGATGACCTTCGATTCGATTGGACCCTCGCCCTTCAGAAGGGGACGTTCATGTCCCGCCGAGTTCAGGCCTGGGGAGTCTTTGCAACTCAAAGTCTGACTCTTTCCCAGGAGGGATGGCAAGATCCTAGGTGCCATGGAGCATTGGTTTGGGCGGCACATGGCGACATTTTCTCCCGAAGGCTTGGACATTATCGAAACTGGAAACATGCTTTTGCGGGACGAGATTAATAAGTACAAAGCTTCTTTTAAATTAAAAATAGTACGCGCCTTGACTGAGAGCAAGGAGTTGAAGAAAGAAGCTATTTGTTCGCCTAAAGAAATAGCTGAAACTCTTTATCTATGTGGCCTCTCCTGGAAAGACGAACGGTGTTCACCAGCAGATTTCAGAAAAAAAATGGGTATCTGTGTCCGGGTTTGCTGTCGTATCGAAAAATAGGAGATGACTATGGCTATTATAACTTCAGAGTTTAATTTCCACTCAACGGCTGAGGATGTATCTGAAGGGGTGGACCTTCATGGCAAGGTAGCGATCGTTACTGGAGCTGGCTCGGGGATCGGCGTGGAAACTGCCCGAGTGCTGGCTCTTCGAGGCGCTGAAGTCACCTTGCTTATGCGTAACCTGGATTCCGCCGCGGCAATCGTCGATACCATGAAGAAGCAAACTCGGAATCAGAAAATAGACTTTCACTATCTGGATCTAGCGAAGTTCGACACCATAAAGAATTTTGTGGCCAGGTGGGATAAGCCGCTTCATTTACTGATCCACAATGCAGGTGTGATGGCTTCACCGGAAGCGCGTACAGCGAGCGGGATCGAGTTGCAGTTTGCTACGAATCACTTGGGACATTTTCTTCTCGCGAACGGCCTGAAAAAATTTATGATTGATGCCGGCGGGGCGCGCATTGTCTGCGTTAGTTCTACCGGGCATTTATTTTCTCCGGTCGTATTTGATGATATTAACTTCATGTTTCGTCCCTATGAAGCTTTCGCTGCTTATGGCCAATCCAAATCGGCTGTCAACTTATTTGCAGTAGGCGCGACTGAAAGGTGGAGCAGGTACGGCATCTACGCGAATGCTCTCAATCCAGGCGCTATCGCAACGAACCTGCAGCGACACGTGGGAAATGCCCTGCGATCACCCCCTGATCTCCATAAAACCGTTGCTCAAGGGGCTGCGACATCCCTATTCGTCTCTACGTCACCACTCGTTGAAGGTGTTGGCGGCAAATATTTTAATGATTCGAATGAAGCTCAGCTGGTTGATCGGAAACCCGACAATCCAGGGGAAATGACCAGGAGTGTTGCCCCCTACTCCTTGGATAAGGGTAACGCGCTGCGGTTATGGGACCTGTCCATCGACTTTATTTCGAGGGAATTTTCTCAGGCTACGCTTAATGAATGGATGGGTTAATCGCTACGAAAAATTTTCGTTGGCGTCCAGGTGGAACGGACACGGCCCACAGCGGGAACCTGCCCGTCACCATCAGAGGCTTGGAGCGGAGGAATCTTCAGAAGCGAGGGCCTTCTTAAGATTAAAGTTCAGTCGCAGCTTCTGTTCATTCTCTAAGTTGGAAGCTACGTCTTTACCATCTTTTCCAGGAGGCGCCGGGCGGAAGTTCCAGCGGGAAACCGCCCGTTTCGCGGCCTTGTCAAACACCTGCGGAGGTTCGGATTCAACCACCTTCAGGTTTTGAACCGATCCGTCCGGTCCAACATTGAAGCTCAGCACCACAAACCCTTCCAGCTGCAATTCTGCGGCTTCGCTGGGATACTGCGGCATAAACTTGATGCGCGGTTCTTTTGGGTCCGTGCCACCCGCCAAAGGTGGAACGTCCACCAACAGCTCATTCATCGCACGAGCGCCGGCTCGGGCTTTGAATTTGGCATTTCCTAACGAAGAGGCTCGGGCTTCCTTGATCTGCATGAGATGCTGCACCGGCAGACTGATCACAAGCGTCACAACGAATCCAACGAGACCGCTTATCACGTATCTCATGATTCCTTCCCCCGAGGACGCGAGTCCCCGCAAAGCGGACATTAATGGATTCCAAGGATCACTTTGCAATCAGGGCAGGATTGATTCCAAACATGGCTTTCTCCTCTAACATCCTGATCCCCACGACAATCCCCTTTCCAGGGAAACTGTGCAGCCATCGTGTCGGCAAATTCTGCCGATTCTTGAGGGGGACCTGCGTTTTTTTGGGAACCTTGTGTCTCTATGCCTCTTTATCTCGTCCTTTTCGTGGGATAAGGCCTCTTTCCCCGCCCTCTTCGACGTCCTAATTTCCCCCTTTTTTCCCCTTACGGTTTTTCGCGTATAATGGGAAAAGCATTTCGCCCAACCGAATTCAGGACAGACCATGACCAAGGTTCTTCTTTGCGATGATGATCAGGAAAGCGTGGAAGTCCTTGAATCGCTTCTGAAAAAGCGGGGTCTTCAGGTCATTCGGCCCGGATCCTTCCTTGGAATCAATAATCTGCTGGACCAGGCGAGCCCGGACCTGCTTCTTTTGGATATGTGCCTGCCGGATGTCTCGGTGGTGGATGTTATCCATCATGCCCGTGGCCGGGGAATCCCGGTTCTGGCGTTCTCAGGCATGGTGAGCTGGAAGCAGGAAGCCCTGGACGCGGGCTGTGACGTATTCCTGGAAAAGCCCTTCAGCGTGCGGCAGGTCATGGAGTTTATCGACAGCCATGCCCGGCCCTTATAATCGGGCCAGCGCATCCAAGGTCATAACCCGCACATTCTCATGGCGCTCTCCAAAGAAAGCCCACCAGAACATGCGATTCAAAAGAATCGCGTCGCCATAAGTCAAAGGCTGGCGCACGGAACTGATTTCCCGCAGCGCGTCCTTGAGCTGTCGATAGACGCGAATATTCAGATCATTCTTCTTCAGTCCCTGCACCAGATCGCCCTGCACGCTGAATTCAGACTGAAGACGACCGACGGCAACGCAGTAAAGGTGCCAGCGATCTTCCACGGCGACGGCCAGGATCCCGGAGCAGATGTTGGCTCCATAAAGGTCCTCGGGAATCGCAATTTCCGACAGCTGATCGCGAATCTTCTGCAGGTGCCGGTGCTTCTCTTCGAAGCGCGGGAAGAACGACAGGAATTTTTCCTTCAGACTCGGCACCAGCCGTTTACGCCGGAAAAAAGCATCCACCAAAGGCCATTCCTCGGGCAGGATCTGCAGACCCTTTTTCGCAGGTTTGCGATTCAGAACGCGCGCCAGGTGATCGAGAAGCGTTGTGATATCCTTGCCGCCGCGGATGGGCCCCAGAAAGCTGACCACATCCGCCACCAAAGGCCCCGTGGTCAAGCGGAAAGCGTCCTCGTCCTTGACGATATAAATGAAATTCGCGGTCCTTTGATGCCAGTTGGCAGGATCGAAACGAATGCGGTGCCGCACAAGACTCTGGGCTTCCAGTAGTGCGGCGGCAAACGCGGTCGGCGTTTCCTCGACCCGAATATCCGAACTCGAAAGAACCGCACGCAGAAGCTGCTTCGGCAGAGCATTCAGTTTCTGCAGACGCTTCACTTCCCGCCCGATGCTGTGCGCACTGGAAAGAAAAGTCACGTGGCCGCTGAAATCGTAAAGATAAAAAACACCCTCGCCTTCGGGCAGATTCGCCAGGGTTTCCGCCTTCACACCCCAACCGAGGCGCGTGCCGGATTCAAAATCCCCCTGAAAGCGAATGGCATCGGCGATCGACTTGATGCCCTTGTCTTCCAGCTTCTGCAAAAGAACCTTGAAAAGCTCCAGGGTCAAATAAGTGTCGGCTTCCGCGCGGTGCAGCTGGGCATCGGTCGGCAGCTTGAAGAAATCACCGAGCCCACGCAGGGATTTATCAGGGGCATTCGGCGCCATCTTTTCCACGAGCAGATGCGTGCACATGAAGTAATTGGTCACTTCATGATTGCAGTCATGCTGGGCAAAGTAGCGAATGAATTTCATATCACCGATGGTGTTGTGCGCGACCAGGATATCATCAGCGATGAAGCGGATGAATTCCGGCATGATCGCCTTGATCGGGGGCGCATCCCGCACCATTTTATTGGTGATTCCCGTCATCCGCCTCACGATCGGCGGAATCGAGACTCCGGGATTGACCATGCTGTAGAAGGTATCAATGATCTGCCCCTTGTGATAACGCAGGGCGAAAATTTCGGTAATGCCATTTTTCTCAGGATTGCCGCCGGTCGTTTCGATATCGAAAACGATATAGGTGCCTTCGTTCAGACAGGCCTGAAGATGCCGCGTCTTGCCCTTGGCTGGAATTTCCTTATTGGATTTACCGGACCTCGGGCCGTGATTCGAGGGCGGATTGCCCTCAGCCGAATCGGATTCGGATTTCAAAGAGGAACCCGCATTGGGTTTCGGCTGAATAAAAGTCATAAGCACCCGTGCTCAGCAATTCGATTCACAACCATACAACAACGTCGCCCTCGGATGAAGAGGGCTACGACTGAATGATAGGCAGGCGCACCTGTCCTCATCGACTGGGCGAGACTTTTGTATGTAACAGAAAATGAGGAAACAAGCAGTAAAGAAAAGCAGTTAGACGCCGTCCTGGGTGCATTTTTCAGGGCGAAGAGGCCGCCCCGCAAGAGAGGCTGTGCCGTACCTGCCCTATTCCATGCGGAGCCCTAAGCTGTGTAGGATGGAGCATGCAGTAAAAAACTGTTCGGACCGTCCTGGTCTTGCCCCGAACAAACCACTTTGGCCGGGGAATCTACGTCATAACTTACAGACTGCTTGGGATTGCATGGAAACAAAGAAACACTGGAAAATTGTCACGGCCGGAATCTGGGTGGCCGGCATGACGGTCGCAATGCTGGCCTCACTCGTTCACGCCCGCAGCTGGAGACGCAACCTCTGAA
Organism: Oligoflexus sp.; assembly: GCF_035712445.1. Lineage (NCBI taxonomy): Bacteria > Pseudomonadati > Bdellovibrionota > Oligoflexia > Oligoflexales > Oligoflexaceae > Oligoflexus > Oligoflexus sp. The sequence continues at coordinate 13,192 of NZ_DASTAT010000059.1, forward strand.
CGTGGTCGCGCGATCAGATCAAGCGCCAGGGCCACGACACAGACGATGGCTGCGCCCGCATAGGCTGCGCCGGGAAAATAAAGAGGTGCGTCGGCGGCCGTGAAGCGCACAAAAAGTTCCGTGTAAAAGAGCGGCGCGAGGATGCTGGCAAGGCTGCCGAGCGACACCAGAGTGCCCTGCAGTTCACCCTGCTCATTCATGGGCACGCCCCGTGTGATTAGGGACTGCAGCGCAGGCATCGTGATTCCCGCAAGGCACGAGGCCGCGGTGATCGCATACATCATCCAGCCCTGCGAAGCGAGAGCATAGGCGGCAAAGGTCAGAGCATAGAGCACAAGGCCCACAGTCAGCGAGCGCGGCTCGCCAAGCCGCGGAATCACGTAGCGCGGCAACAGCGCCTGCGAAATGGCAAAGACCACGCCGACGAACGACAAGGAAAGTCCAACCTCCCATGCGGTCCAGCCGAATTTCATTTCCGTATAGAGAGTCCAGTTCACAGGATGCACCTGACCCGCGACGAAGCTCACGAAATAAATCCAGAGCAAAAGCAGGATGGGTGAAGGTTTTAAAATCTTCACGAGCGCCGCGAACGGATTCAAGCGTCTCCATTCCAAAGGTCTGCGCATGGATTCGGGAAGCGATTCAGGCAGCACGAAAAGGCCGAATAAAAAGTTGGCGATATTCAAAACCGCGGCGGCAATAAAAGGAGCTGTCGGGCCCAGGGAACCAATGGCTCCGCCTATCATGGGGCCAGTGATAAAACCAAGGCCCCAGGCCGCGCCGATCATTCCAAAGTTGGCGGAACGATTGCTGTCATCACTGATGTCGGCCATGTAAGAGGACGCGACTGTCATGCTTGCGCCTGTCAGTCCCGAGATCACGCGCCCGATAAAAAGCAGCGTGAGGTTCGGGGCAAAGGCCATGATCAGATAATCAAGACCTGCGCCCAAGAGCGAAATCAATAGTATGCGGCGACGGCCATATCGATCGGCGAATCCACCTAGGATAGGCGCTGCAAGAAACTGCATGAGAGCATAGACGCCGATGAAAAGACCGAAGTAACGGCTGACATCGGTCGCATCCAAACTGAAACGACGAAAAATATCCGGCATCACCGGTATCAGAATCCCGATGCCCATGGCATCCAGAAGTATTGTGAAGAATATAAAGCGAACGCGTCCCTGGCTGCTGCTTGCGGTCATGATACATCCTGTGCCGAGAGAATCTTACCGAATTCTCA